>JAYSTF010000129.1:0-23743 GCA_043720065.1 Pseudobdellovibrionaceae bacterium
AGCTAAATGAACAAGGGGTCGACCTGACTCGCGCAAACGTGCTTTATATTCTGCCAGTGATCCGCGACACGGAAATTTTTTCGAGATTTAGACGAGTCAGGGATAGCTGGAGCTTTCATGTGGTGCTCGAGGCCGATGGAAATGTTTATGATTTCGATTTGGTAAAGCCCATTAATGCGATTCCACTAAAAGAATTTTTTCCTCGTATGTTCAGGAACTCAATTCAAATGCTAAGCGTGCGGGCGATACCGGCCGGAAATTATTTAATGGAATTCACCGGCACGAACTGGGGCGAATTCACTTCGAGAATATCACCCTATCCTTGGGTTCCGGCGGCTCAATACGTTGAGTAGTGGGCCAGCCATAAACGTTGTAACGAGCGCCATAACCACAAGCATCGCAAAAAGTGTCGGCGTGAGAATTCCAATTGATAAACCGATGTTCAGCACAATCAATTCCACCAGGCCCCGCGTATTCATCAGAACGCCTAATATTGCGGCCTCACGCTGATTATTTCCAGATGCGATCGCGCCGATAAACGCGCCACCAAATTTGCCTATAATTGCGAGCCCGATAATTGCGGTGCAAAGTGCCCACTCGTTCGTCACTGCAAGAAGGCCAAGATCAGTTTTAAGTCCCGTTAGAGCGAAGAAAGCCGGTAAAAATAATATCCTTACAAAGTCTTGCAGCCGCGCTGTAACATCTCGAGCAATAAGACTTTCATGCGGAATGATCGCGCCAAACAAAAATGCGCCAAAGAACGCATGTATGCCAATGAGGTCGGTGATCGTCGCGGAAACCAACGCGCCCAATACAGCAAAAGCTAGTTGAGCCTCAGGCAAGCGCTCGAACCGTTTTTCAAGTTTAGGAACAAGTTTTCTGATCAGTGAGCGAATCACCGTGGCCATAAATACGACATAAACCACAGTTAGAAATACCGTAACTGCCGCGCCATTTAGTGATCTTGCCGTGAGTCCAGTCACCACCGCCAAAAGGCACCAGGCAATTATGTCATTGATAGCAGCGCAAGTGAGAGCAAGGTCGCCGATTTTTGTCTTATGAAGGGAAGAGTCAGACAAAATCCTCGCAAGCACCGGAAACGCAGTTACAGAAAGCGAAATTCCGATGAACAGCGAAAACTCCAACAGCCCAAATTCCGGCGGGGCATACCGCGCATGAATTTGACCTGCTAGCAGCAGCCCTAAGGTAAACGGGAACACAATACTCAGAATAGAGATCAGCGTTGCTGACTTAGCTGACTTTTGCAGTCTGGTTAAGTCAATCTCGAGACCTAGTACGAAGAGATAAAGCGTAATGCCAAGTTCTGCGACATGCTTTAAAAATCCCAACGCCTCAGGGTGAAATAGAAACGCTGACTGTTGCGGAAAAAAATGACCAAAGACCGAAGGTCCTAAAACAATTCCGCCAAGCACTTCCCCCATCACCGGCGGCTGCCCCATTTTGCGGAATAGAAATCCAATAAATCGCGCAAAAAGAATTACGGCTACAAGAGTGAGAAGTACCGGTGCTGTGCTTAGCATTCAAATCTAATGATACCGGATTTCCGCGCGGGCGTCGAGCGACCAAGCGCCGGAGGCGTAGTCGCCACCGGTTACATCGACCCTTCAATAGTAAAAAGCTGAATAACTTTTCCACTTTGATTAAGTAGCAAAAAGTATTGGATCACGCGCAATTCGCCAGATGAGTCGTCTCTAAGCCGAGTCGTCACATGCCCCACCAGGGTCTGACTATTCACAGGAAGTTTTCGTAACACAACCCAGAGGTATCGCGCCTGACTCTTTCGTAGTTCACGGTTAGCGGGGTTATAGTCATTGCTCTGCATGATCGCTTCGGTCATGGCAGCGACCGTTCCCATTTTTCCACTACCGTCGACGAATCGGTTTATTTTGATGTCCAATTTTGAATTGGCTGGAACATCCTCACCAACCCGAGATCTAAATGCGTCAGCAAACCCCAGTTTAACTAGGGTTTCCATTTCAGGGTAGGTTTGCACTATCTGTTTGGTCTTTAATTGCCCGGCCCAGAGAAGGGTAGTGCCGGTTGAAATATTACCGTCAGCGAGTTGGTTCCCAATGGCTGTAGCAGCTCCGCGTAAAGTGTCTCCCTTAGGAAGTGGTCTAACTACGTCGGCAGATGCGTTTAATGTAAGAAGCGTAAATATCGTGCAAAAAATGAATTTCATTTAATCCCCCCCGGAATAAAAGAGGAATCTAAGCCGCATTAGGCCGAACTCTCAACTGTTAAGAGTCAGATGTAGAAAGTATCTGGATTGGCGGCAAAGTTTCGTGCTAAGTCTCTGCGCCGTGGATTCGGGGGGAAAAAATGTCCATTAATAAAAAGCAATTGGTCGCAGCATTGATCGAACGGCTCGAATTGGACCTTAAAATGATGAAGGACGCCGCGCGCGCCACTCATGAGGCGGCAACGCACGAGGAAAGTAAGCCTGAGAACGAATACGACACTCGAGGCCTTGAGGCCTCCTACCTTGCTGGCGCCCAAGCTAAGCGAGCCAATGAAATCGAAGAAGCACTTGGACTTTTTCGCACCCTCTCCTTTGGCGAGTTCGGCCCAAAAGATCCCGTAAGAGCCACTGCCCTCGTTGAAGTCGAGATGAACGGTAAAAAGAATTTAGTTCTGCTCATGCCAAAAGGCGGCGGCTTAAGTTTAGAATTCGGTGAACAAAAGGTGCAGATCGTGACACCGGCGTCATCATTGGGCGGAGCGTTGATTGGAATGCGAGTGGGCGAGGCCGCAGAACTTGAAGTCGGCGGCAAATCCCGAGAGTGCGAAGTATTAGGGATTTGGTAATTTAATTCTTAAAAGATTTGTGCCACGGATATCGGCTACAATTTCTAGGTGCGCATTTATTAGCGCCTGCGCTTCTGCAAAGGCGTCTATGCCATGATCATCAAGTTCTCGCAGAAGAACATAGGCTTCGCCAGTTGGTTTTAGCGAATATGCAATCGACTTGAGTAGCGTTGAGAAATCCGAATCCATAAAGAAGCGGCAGCGGTTTTTAAATTTAGACGCCGACAACTTTCCTTGTCCCACTCGGAAGTAGGGCGGGTTGCAAATGACCAAATCATATTTTTCGGCCTGCGCTCCTAGCGCAGAATAATTTATCGCCAAAAATTTAAGTTCGCATTTCACCTCGCCCAGGCGGCGCCGATTTTCCCGAAAATGCTTGGCGTATTCATCCTGCACTTCAATAAAATCACATGTCGCCGGGGTGAATCCCAGCTCTTCTTTGCAGTGAAACAGGAAGTCCAAACCCACGATCCCGCAGCCCGCGCACAAATCGAGAACTTTATATTTTTCAGTCACCTGACCAGCAACGCGATCAAACACGGCCCGCGCCAAAAACACAGAGTCATGCGAAAAGCGGTACGCATCAGGCTGCGAGTAAACAAATGTTGGATGCGAATTAATCGTCGTCACCCGCATAATCTGCCACAGATCTAACGCACTGTCTCTCCGGCGCCGGAGAAGCAGCGAGTTATTGTCTGCCGCGACCAGGGGTGGGTTCACAATCCCAAATGCCCGGCGTCTTTTAATGCCGGCGTCACAAGATCATATCTTTTGCTGCTTCAAGTACTTTAGCGCGCGCTCCAGTGCAGCCGGCATATGTTTGCGGAGGCGGGGATTGTCGGACCGGGAGTTCAGCCAACCCAACATCAAAAGTTTTCTCGCTGTAGTAAGATGGGGATATATGGCGGCATCGGCCTTATCCCATTTTCGCTTGCTGGAATAACCCGAAAACAAAGCGTCCCGGTACTCCGGAATGCGGTCGCACTTTTTTTCTCCCAGAATACCTTCAACGGAAAGTATGGGAATCACTAAATCGTAAGCGTGAAACCCGTGTCCGCAATCGTCGAAGTCAATCGTTCCTAGATTTTCGCCGACCAATAAGATGTTGCCGAAATGCAAATCTGCGTGAATTAGTCCCTGCCTTCGAGTGGTAGTCATTCCGATGCACTCGTAATAAATATTGTCGCCCGCCCTTAGCGTCGATGCGAAACGTCGTATTTTCTCAACCCGCACTGGGTATTCCTTAAGGGCAACTGCGGCTAAATTCCTAAGCCTGCGCACCTGAGCAAGATAGGTAGATTTGTTGAACGCATCAGTCATGGTCGTCTCATGCAAAGATATGTTTTGCCCGTTTTCTTGTACTCAGTCAGCCGATCCAAAAGGAATTGCGGAGTCTCTTTCGGTCCGACACCCTGACCACGAAAAGTCTCGTCGATCATCATCGTTCTGAGCAACGAGACGTCTTCCTCAACACAGTAACGGACACAGCCAACGGTTTTCGCCTCATTCAGAGCAATAAAGAAAACGTCTTCGGGCCTAGCGACGCCTCGGCTTCCGTTCTTTGCATAAAACGGATCCACGACAGCTTTTGCTTTGCACCCAGGTTCAATTTCGAGTCTGATGTTTTTCATCGCGCTTAATCGGTGTTGCAGAGCGCAACCACCAGTGGTTGCGCTGCGCTTCTCCGCTACTTGAGTTCCTCTACGAATTTATCAGCGCCCTCTGCATTTACGATCTCCCATGATCGCTTGTAGCTTCCTGCAAGCACTTCGCTATCAAACTTAATTACGCCTTCAATCCGGGCGTTTAGGCCCAGCTCCAAATAGATTTCCTTCTGAATCGCCATCAAATGAAGATGCGACAAAACGCGGCCATCTTCATTCCTATATTTAGTGAGAAGTGGAGTAGGCATCCTATTTCTAAAGTTATCGACCAAATAAGTGTGGATAAGCTCATGGGAAACTATATCCGCCACCAAGTCCACCGGCCGGGGAGACTCCGACACAAACCAATTCCCGTTTATTAATAGAGGCATGCTCATCGAGGGAGTTTTTTTGAGCATCGCTGGCCCAGCGTTGTTCCAAGCGGCTTGAAGATCTGGAAGGATCTTGTCGAGCTTTTGAGCCTCCTCGACATGAATCGGGTTTCCATTTTGCCGCGAGCACCAGGAATCAAAAACCCATGAGTCTCTCAGCACCACTTTCGGTGCACTTGCAAATACGGACAACGGGAAAAAGCCGACCAAGATTAGGAAGGTAAGTGGTTTCAATGTGATCCTCCACAGTTTTGATTCGACTACCATAAGGTGCCGCCGTCGGCATTACGAAAAGCCACGAAGTAATTTAATGCACAGCTTCTCCGCCGGAGAAGCAAGGCGTTAGGTGCTTACGCGGGAGCGATTAGAATCCCGAATGATCCGGGGATTTGCGGTCCCTTCCGTGGTCCGTTGAACACGTTGGAGTTCCCGATCAATTACAAAAAATCAGAACCAATTTGAGACAATTTTAATAAAGACCAAAATTATCCGCAAAATCAGTTCAATTAACACTAAAACTCGCCGAACTAACAACTGGGGATTGTAGTTCCGCATATCGGACCTCCTAGAGTCTTCGGATCGTAGGAGTCCATCCAGGGCCGTTCCCGCGTAAGCGGGAATGGCCTTTTGCATTTTCACGGCCCAAATAAATATAACGCAAAGCAACCCCGGCGCCGGGGTCGCTTTGCGTCAGCTTGTAAAAGGTGCGCATAATGCGTATAATCTTACGCATTATGCGTAAATCAAGTTCGGAGACTCTATTCCCTCATACCAGACAAGTCATCTTAGCAGCCTGTGCGCTACAACCTGAAAAGTGGTGGTGGTACCTTTCGGATTTGGCGCTGTTCCTAGAGCTAACTCCATCGACGTTGCAGCGCGAGCTGGCATCGCTGACAGCAGCAGGAATCCTCAATCGCAGAAAAGATGGAAACCGAGTCTACTACCAAGTGAATTCCGATTGGCCCGCAATCAAAGACCTCCAACGCCTTCTAATCAAAACCTCAGGTGTTGCCGACGTTGTCCGGACGGCACTTAAAAAATTTTCGGACCAGATCAGCTTCGCGTTCATTTATGGCTCAATTGCCAAAGGAGAGGAGATTGCAACGAGCGACATTGACCTCATGCTGATCGGAAACCTAAAACTGTTTGAATTGAGCTCTCAACTAAAACGCCCCGAGCGTTTACTAGGCAGAGAAATCAACCCAATCCTTTTTACCCTTTCCGAATTCAAGGCCAAGGCGGGCAGTAATGGCTTCATCAAAACCGTGACGGCCGGGCCAAAGATTTTCTTGAAGGGTAGTGCAGATGAATTTAAAGAGATCATTAAGTAAAGGGGATGTACAAAAGGTCATTGTCACCGAGGCCTCCCTCAACGATCTTGTCCGAATCATTCACCGTGACCTCCAAGACGCTAAGATTACAGGTCTGTCCTTAGTCCGCAGGCAGTCTATTTCAAAAACCCAATCTCCCGCGCGAAATCAATCACCTTACCGAACGAAAAATACAAAGTAGGGTTTAGCTTATCCACAGAGACGTATTTCTTCTTCAACCGCTTCATATCAAACACATGAACTTCGTCAGAAGAAAACAGCACCGCCAAATGACAATCCAAAGCGCCTGCAATCTTCAAAAGCGTACTAAACGAAGGATCTTTATCTCCGGATTCAATTTGCGCTACGGTGGATTGCGAAACATCCGCAACCTTTGCCAGATCGGCCTGGGTCAAATCCCTGCGCTGGCGCATGTATTTGATGCGTTCACTTAGAGTGTATCGTTCCAGATCGTGTTTTTGTTTCGCCATACATAAATCTCCATAAGATTTATTTCGGAATAAATAGTTGATATCTTTAGTGGTTTTATCGCCTAAGGCCCTCAAAACCTCCCCAAAACCGCCTAATTATTACCCACAGCACTTGACGCCAAAGGCGCATTGCGTTATTCTGAATTCATTGAAGGAGAACATATGGCAGGCGATAGCGTAATTGATTTCGTCTATGGAGCAGCGGCCTTAGCCCTCGCGTACTTTGGGGGGTGGGGTCTCATTTTAATCTTACAAATGATGTCCGGCGAGATGATCAAGGTTATCGGCGGTGCCATCATCATCTTCCCCGTGGCCGTATTAATAGGACATGGAATTCGGGCAAATAAAAGGGGCCGATAAGTGGGAAGTAACATAATACCTTACCTCGCGACTCTAATTCTCACCAGCGCGGCGCACGCCGAGGATTCCCACCTCGTGGCCGCGCTTTCCACGCATCCACCGAAGGCAAAGTTTTAAGAGAACTTGCCGAAACGTTCCCACAACTCTCAACAAAGCTACTTCACATTGAGGCTCGCCTCGTCGATCCACTTAAAATCTTCCAAAGCTATGTCTACGACGAAGCCTTCGAGGGAAGTTTCAGTATCAAAGCAGTCGCCCCCGCTATTATCGGAAAAAAAGGTAGCTACGAAGGAATGAAAATTGGCGATGGCTCCACGGCGCAAGTAATTGCAGGCAATCTTATGCAAAATCAATATTCAGATTTCGAGAGACAGAAGTGGCAAAAAGCACTTGTCGACTACTGTCGGCAAGATACTCAAGCAATGGTTTGGTTGGTGAAGTGGCTGTGGGGCCTGGCATGATGATCGTTGAGATGTGGGCGGAGTTTAGCAACTCAGAGAAAGCTGGCGAAGTATTTGGAGAGTCTGTAAAAGGTTGCGAAGTTGTCAGCATAGACACTAATTCCGTTCGGTTAAGGATTTCGTGACTAAAAATTACTTAAGCCGTTGAAGGCATACGGAACTGGTGGGCCCTTAGAATTGTCGTAAGTTCTTAACCGAACGGCATTAGGGTGAGGGGCCCTCTCGCCAAGGTCGTTAAGTTTTTACTTTTCAATTCTTATCGACCTATAGTCGTTATGATCGGCCCACGTCGAGAAGTCGTCCGCCGTGATGTTAGGGTGCGAGGATTTAATAAAACCAATCAAAACGACAGTGCGACCTGTCGTGTCCGAAGTCGTGCTGATGATTTGGTAAGCTCCGTCAGTTTGTAGGTAATAGAAGTTCGCTCCAAGCGTCTCAAGTAGCTGCGTGGTCTGGCAAAGGCGAACCGGCTTAACCGCGCCGAGCTTAATGACCGACCCGGACCCAGCGCCACCTTGTTTGCATAGAGTGACTCCATTGGGAAATCCGCCATACCTAGAGACCACGGTTTCGAATGTTCCGGCGTGCATATCAAACGAGATAAACGATCGCGAAAATTGGCTAGAAGAAGGATCCAACATGCAGTTGGGGGAGTGCATTCCGGGTGCGAAACGCTGCCAATATCCGTGTGCCTTTTCGAGAAACTGACTAGCGTCGACTTGCTTACAAGCAGTGTTGGCTGTGTCTCTGTTTTCGGGCGGCTGTACTACTTCCGCGGGAGCTACTGGATTTGCAACTGGTGCAGGACTCGGTTTCTTGCTAGGTCCCTCATTGCAGCCAAGAGTTGAAAGTATTGCTAATATGACTACGAAATAGCTCATTTGGTGGCTCCTATGTTTAGCCAGGTGTTACTGGCGGGATAAGAGCAACTGCGGTGCCAATGAGAAAGCGCCTGCGCGGGGGCCCGTTGGAAACCAACAACGCTGTGGTTAACCGTCCCGACCATAGGCCGTGAACACGTTGGAAGGAACCAAGGGTCACTTCTTAGACTAGAACCAGATTGAGAGGATCCTCATAAGGATCAAAATAACTCTCAGGACCAGTTCAACAATCTTCAAAATTCTCCGAATAGTCTGTTGTCGGACAGATTTATTCATTTTCGGACTTCCTCCGGACATCACGTCGAAGGCGTCCATCCAAAGGCCATTCCCGCGCAGGCGAGAATGGCCTTTGGCATTTTAGAGACCGCTTTGAAGGATTACGATTCTTGGCAATTTGCTCCATGAATTAGCGCCAAATTATCTATAGGCTCAGTGATTATAGCGTGAGCCAAATAAAAGAACCTTTCAAATTCCGCATCGCGGGAATGGTTGCTAATTTAAATGTCATTATTGTCTGTGCGCTCGATCTCGCCGTGGCCTTGCCGAGTTCTTCGGCGAGAAAAGGTCTAGAGACTAAAGCCGACTCGCTGACCACTATCTTTACAAATTCTTTGCTGAGAAGATCGGAGGCATGAAAACTTCAATGCTCTTTGCGTTTGGAATTTTGCTATTCGTTGGTCCAGCTTATGCGGGATGGATAGCCACGGCTGATTATAGCTCGTGTCCGAGGAAGTACTTTCCCCAAGCTATAGCGACTGAAGGGCCGTTTAATTTGGAGTCGGAATGTTTGGCGAAAATTCGCCAAGTCGATCGCGAGCAAAACGCATCATGCGCGAAGTATTCATGTGCTACTCAAGCAGGGAGTGCAACAGCGAGCGGCTCAGGATCGGCGGCGGCAGGCCACGAGATGGATGAGCATATTGGTAAAGCGATATCGGCAGGAATTTCAGGCGACATTTCCGCGACAGATGCAGTGGGGTTGGCGTCCCTAGGGCTACTTGGAAATGCTCTTTTGGCACCTGCAGCGCCGCAACGGGTAAAATCACCGCAGGAATATGAAGCGGAAAGAGTGGCGGCGGAGAGAATGGCATTTGAATCCGCTCGCCTTCATCGCGAGCGTGAGGATAAAAAAGACGCTAGCATTGCGCCAATGTTCGCCCTGCTTGATCCTATCCCCACCATTGGCGCCCAATCCGCGCCGGAAAAGCCGTCGGAAAAATCTAATTTTTGGTCGAAGGGATTTGAACACGCCAGCCAATGCGTTTCCCAAAATGCAGGGTCTTCGTGTGCGGGCGTGACCGGGGATCAACAAGGCGCTTGCGTCGCCGATTATCGCGCGGGCTACGACGCCGGCGACAAAGAACGAATCTTCTCTATGGAACAGGCTTATCAAACTGGATTGGCCGCAGGAAAACGCAAAGACTTGGCCAATGGTGGTGCCGATTCAAGAGCGAGTGGACCGTGCAGGACGGATTGGATTCAAAGTTATAATCTGGGCCACACTAAAGGCAAAACCGGAAAGTAAGGTCGTAAATATGTTGAGCCATGGAAGATTGCTAACCCCGCTTATAATATTCTTATTGTCCCAGGCCGGGTCGGCCCAAGAGCAGAAGTCTTCTGTCGACTTGCCTGCAGCCCTCGGGCATCAAAGGTTGGCGCGCGAATACGTTGAGCGGAAAAACTGGGCCAAAGCGCTAGAGGAAGCAAAGGCCGCAACGCAAAAGGCGCCGCGCGAGAAAACCAACCGGGATGCGTGGCTCCTCCTTGCCGCGACGGAAGAGCGTCTTGGCCATCTCCCAGAATCGCAAGACGCGTATGAGAAATACCTCGCCCTTTCTCCTGCAGGCGCGAAAAAGCAAGCCGTGACGGCGCGGTTTGAAGACGTAAAAGTAAGATCAGATAAGTACTTAAGTTACAAATGGGGCTCGAAATCCTCTGGCCTAATTATTGGCATGTCTCCGACCTTTAGCTCTCAAATGCAAGAGGAGGTGGAGAGCGAAATGAAGTCAGCGATGGATTTTGGCTTTCGCTTTGGCGCGATGGCGATCGGCTACAAGCGTGGAACGGGGAAGGCCGGAGCTTTTAAAGCGCCTACCAATACGACCGCCACTTCTGGTTATACTTTGGTGCCCGCGGGCTCAAACCATGTCGTGGAAGAATTATATTTCCAGTACGATTTCTTCCTCACCGATCAGAACGAAACAAAAGGAGCTGTCTGGGGAATTCCTCTCTACATGGCTGGTGTTTCAAATGGCGTCCGAGATTCAGACGGCAAACTCTATTCCGCCTACGGATATGACTTCGCTACTGGGGTTAGCGTGAACTTTTATACGAAGAGCACATTTAGCTTTGATGTGTCGGCGATGTATCATTTGGGAATGCCATTCACTGAAGTGAAAAACGCCAATGACGCTCGCCCTGCGCAGACGAAAGACGGCGAGCCTATCAAGGGTTCAACTTCTGGTGTCGAAGTTCGCGTTGGACTTAAAATATTATTTGGCGCCACGCCCCCAGAAGAAAATTGAATTAGATTTCCGATTTCCGGCGGACCTTATGTCGTGCGTAGCACATATAGCGTATTGCAGGTGGTCGCCTTCTTGCTCCTCTCGATTTGACGGAGGAACAATGAACAGAACATTTGCGACCGAGGACCAGCGTAAGACCATGCTTTTCCAAAAGTGGATCAACTACCTAAAACAACTTTGTTTCAGATTTGAAGGGATTGAATTCGATGATATTTACGAGGGCATGGCGACGGTTACAGATCTTTCCAAAAGCCGCATGGGCTTACACTTACAAGACGGCAGGAAAATTAAGCATGTTTCCATCACTCCTCAAATTGGCCTTTTTAGTTTGCACCTCGATCTTATGTTTATCGTTCTTGGCCTAAAAGATGGGAAGTGGTGGCCGATCGACGTTATTTCCATCGGCAGCATCATTTCAGGCAAGCCCGAGGGCGCGCACATCACTATGAATCCGATGTACGTAATGAATTCGCCCGATTCGGAACTGGTGCATTAATCATAAAGCCTAATTACTCCCCTTGAGCCGCCCTGTAATAATCATTCTCGCGATCATCGCGGGAACAAAAATTAAAGCATCCCTTACGCCTGCGCCGAGAGCGGCTAGTGCCGGCCCAGGGCAAGGAGTCCCGCAAGTCCCAATTCGCAAAGGCGAATAATGGAGATTAAACAAGAAAAGTGAAGGCATGATCCAATAAAGCAAAAACCCGCCAATCAGTGCGCCCCAAATCAGCGACAAATAAATAACCTGAGAGGAAACTTCAATCGACCCTTGAATCCTTTTGCCATCCGGTGGCAGGTGATTCAAGCTTAAGAAATGACGACATTACTGACTTTTGCAGCGACCGCACTTTTGTGTTTCCCTACTGATGTGTCGGCGACGATCCCCAACTGGCCGGCTGAAAAGGGTAAGGAATTTGCCAACATCAAAATGATCGATGGTAGTGGAAAGTCGGTAGAGCTTAAGTCACTTAAAGGCTCGGTTCTTGTGATTGAGCTTATTGGCATGACTTGCGCTGGATGCCAGGCATTTAGTGGTGGCAATATCCACGGTGGCTTCGGCAAAGTGACGCCACAACATAATCTTAAATCTCTGGATGAGTATTTTCCTACTTATGCGAAAGGGATTCAGCTTTCTGATCCCCGGCTAAAGTTCGTTCAGATTATATTCTTTAATGAAAATTTAGTGCCGCCTACCGCTGACGATGTTTCTAAGTGGGCCAGACACTTTAAGCTTGATAAAATGCCCAATGCCCACGTTTTTGGCGCTAATAAAGAGTTTATTGGTCCGCACACGAAGGCATTAATTCCCGGTTTTTATCTCGTCACCAAGGACTTCACCCTTGTCTCGGATAGTTGCGGACATTCTCCCAAAGATAATCTTTATACCGATCTCTTGCCCAAGGTCGCTAAACTGTTGGAGTAAATTTATGAATCAATTTAAGCTCATTATGATTTGTTTAGTCAGTGGCGCCGTAGGCGGCCTAATCACTCAGTTTACGCCCGACTTGATTGGCAATAGAGCCATGGCGGGCGATGACCAGCGGCTGCAGGCAAAATCTTTAGATCTTGTCGATTCTGCCGGAAAACTTCGGATTCAGCTGGCCATATCTAAGGAAGGTAGTCCGGCGCTTTGGATTATGGATTCGCAAGGTCGGGCGCGGGTGAATTTGGGAGTCTATCCCGATGGTAGCGGTTTCCTTGTGTTTAATGATTCCAAGGGACAGGCCGTGCAGATACTGCGATCGTTTGGCCAGGGTGAGGCGCCGCTTCACATTTTTAAAACTGATGGGCAAGACAAGATGATCACGGGCTTAAATCCCTCGGGCAAAACGCCTTTTTTGCTGCACGTTGATGAAAAACAACAGAGAAAAATTCTATTCGGAAAATATGATGGGCCTTAAAGTTTTATGAGTCGTTGGCCTCGGTTATTTATCCCCTTATGCATTGGACTGCTGACCTTCTATTTTAGCAGGCCTGGGACCGCCAACGATAAACAATATGTATTTATTAATATGACAGCGGATCACCAGTTTGATGATTCAATCAGGCTGACAATCTTCGCTAACCAAAAGCGCGCCAATGTGCAGAATGCCGTGGTTATTGCCGATCAAATCCCTGCTGGCGAGTCTCTGGAAAGCTGGGCCGACCGTTTATTCAGGCAATTAAAACTGGGTAAGCTTACGGGTGGAAAGGCCATTCTCTATCTTTTTGTGCCTAAGGAGCGGCGGCTTAAAATCGAGATTGGATATATGCTCGAGGGAGTTTTGCCAGATGCTACGGTCAAGGCGCTTGAGGAAGCTGCAAAATCGTTCACCTACGCGAACCGCTACCATGATTTTTGGGCCGATCTAATCAACACACTAAATGTGATTGTTCAAACTCAAGCTGAATCAGATCAATTGGGCTATGACATTAAGGAGTGGCGATATTTGTCCGGCGGTGGGGGAGTCACCAATGCCACATACGATGTTTCAGCGGAACAACTTCGTCGGGAATTTCGCGAACTGCCGAAAGGTGAAACTCGTTTTCAATCGACAAAAGACGCCAAGCAAACTTTGGAACTTTACCTAGAAAGCTTAAACGAAGGGATCGGTGATTTTACTCTTCCACTGCTTTCTACGGGTAGCCAGATCTACCGTCGGCGAGCACCCATGAATCGCGCTCTTCTGAAACGCATGGCAAAGATGTACCAGGACGCAAGGCCGTACACATTCGCCGAGGAGCGTGGGCAAGCGCTGGCTTGGTTTAAGGAGAATAACCCAGTACTTCCCATCTTCTTATTCCAGAATTCCGACGGACTCTGGCGCGTTCATGAGCCTTATTCATTTTCAGTTTTTAACCGCTTTGAAGATTCGCTCTCGGTCTTTCAGACTCAACCTATCCATGAAAGCGCTAAGATATTTCGGCGAACGGGCTTAGACAAAATTATAATTAATTGGGGAGCAAAGCCATATTTGCCTGTCCTTTTGGAGGGTCAGGGACTTTTCGATGAATTGGCACGTCTCGAAGCGGATTTGCAGGGCGGCAACGCGGAATCGTATTTTGAACTAGCCGATCGTTTGTTTTTTGAAACTTGGCAATTTGAGCAGGCAGCAGCGCTTTATGAAAAAGGTTTCGCCATTGAGCAACGCCCAGAAATGCTATGGCGATATCTCTCTGTACTGATGGCATCGGGACGAATTGTTGAATTTATGAAGGTTCATGCCCAACTTGCCAAGCTTTTTCCAGAGGACAAGCGCTTACAAGTAAACGATGAGTTTTATAAAAAGATCTTGAGCTTTAGCGAGAATGATTGGTTATTAAAGCTATAGGTGAGATGCAGCCAGCGCTGTGGATGTCAGGGGGCCTGGGACCGTGAAGTCAGTTCAGTTGGTGCGGCTTTGATTAAAGTTTGAGTAAGCAGCTTGAAGGAATTCTGATCCGCTGTTTGCTCGCGAAGTAGAAGGACCATTTCTCTCCCGAGCCGGGGAGAATCGAAATCAACGTATGAAATGAGACTATTCATCGGTGTTCCCTTGGTCGCAAGCTTTGGCAAAAGCGTATAGCCCGCCCCACTGGCGACTAAATGTCTAAGCGTTTCGATGCTGTTCGCATGAAAGGATCTTAGATTTCCACGGCGATTAGTTGGACAAATATGAAGTGCTTGTTTACGAAGGCAGTGCCCTTCTTCTAAAAGCACCATTTCCGATGCACGAAGATCCGATTGTTTGAGCTTAGATTTATCTAGAATCGCGTGTCCCCGGGGTGCGGCAAGGACAAATGGCTCAAAGAAAAGTGGTATAGAATTTAGAGATCTCTCTTTTACCGTGTTTGCAGCAATCACAGCATCCAAAGCCCCCGACTTTAGTTCACGGACGAGTTCATCCGTTGTGCCTTCACGGAGACCGATCGGGACACCGCGAAACGCTTTCTTCATTTCATTAAGCGCGTAAGGGATAAAGGATGAAGCAGAGAAAATCACTCCAAGCTTAATTGATCCCAACTGGGAAGATGACGCTTGGTCCAAAAGAGCTGGGATCTTTCGCGCCTCATCCAAAATCACAGCAGCCTGTTCGGCTATTTTTTTGCCAGACGCAGTTGTAGCCACTCGGCGGTTGTTTCTCTCGAAAAGAAGGGTCCCGAGGTAACCCTCAACCTTTTTAATCTGCGTACTGAGCGAAGGTTGGCTTACGCGGCACTCCTTGGCTGCGTGACCAAAGTGCTCATGCTTCGCCACAGCGACGACGTACTCTAGGTCTCTCAGCGTAAGCCATGATACATTCATAGGCATACCCTATCACTGTAGTAAGATTATTCAAATATACTTATAAATAAAAATCGCCGATCATTCGAATGACACCCGCGGAAACATAAACGTCACTTTGAACTTAGTTTAAAATTAAAGGAGCACAACACCGTGAGTAATGAATCAAAATGCCCATTCAATAATAAGTCAGCTGTGGGAGGCCAAACTTCTAATCAAGATTGGTGGCCACATCGACTTAAAATTGAAATCCTTCATCAGCATTCTTCAAAGTCAAATCCGATGGGAACTGCATTCGATTACTCGAAGGAATTTAAGAGCCTCGATTATCAGGCGCTAAAAAAAGATCTTGCCGCACTCCTGACGGACTCACAGCCTTGGTGGCCTGCTGATTTTGGTCATTATGGCCCATTTTTTATCCGATTGGCTTGGCATAGTGCAGGTACCTACCGCACTGGTGATGGGCGCGGTGGCGCCGGGCGTGGCCAGCAGCGCTTCGCACCTCTTAACTCTTGGCCGGACAATGTGAATCTTGATAAAGCGCGCAGGCTTCTTTGGCCGATCAAACAAAAATATGGTCGCAAGATTTCCTGGGCGGATCTTATGATTTTGGTAGGAAACGTCGCACTGGAAACGATGGGATTTAAAACCTTTGGTTTTGCAGGTGGTCGCGAAGATGTGTGGGAGCCCGATCAAGATGTTTACTGGGGTTCTGAAAAGAAGTGGCTTGGCGGAGACGAGCGTTACTCACGTGGATCTCCGGGCGTTGCAAAAAGCGGTGGAGTTCTCGTCAAGGACGACGATAGCGAAATCCAACACACCCGTGATCTTGAAAATCCTCTTGCCGCTGTTCAAATGGGTTTGATTTACGTAAATCCTGAAGGTCCAGATGGGAAGCCTGATCCGATTGCGTCAGCAAAAGACATTCGCGAGACCTTTGGCCGAATGGCCATGAATGATGAAGAGACCGTTGCGCTCATTGCCGGCGGCCATACTTTTGGAAAAACCCACGGTGCTGCCAGTGCTGACCATGTGGGAGCTGAGCCTGAAGCTGTAGACATAGAGCACATGGGGTTTGGTTGGAAAAATAATTTTATGCACGGCCGGGGCGCTGACACGATCACAAGTGGCCTTGAGGTCACGTGGACCTCGACCCCCACGAAATGGGGAAATGAGTTTTTCCAAAATCTATTTGGGCACGATTGGGAATTAACAAAAAGTCCTGCTGGCGCTCACCAGTGGGTGGCGAAAAACGCCAAGGCTACGATTCCGGAGGCGCATGATTCATCGAAGAAAAGATTGCCGACAATGCTCACCAGCGACCTCGCTTTACGTTTTGATCCAGCTTATGAGAAGATCTCGCGCCGATTCTTGGAAAACCCAGCTGACTTCGCAGACGCATTTGCGCGCGCGTGGTTTAAGCTTACTCACCGGGATTTAGGACCGCGCACACAATACCTCGGACCTGACGTTCCAAAGGAAGAACTTCTTTGGCAAGATCCGATTCCGGCGGTTGATCACGAGTTAATTAATGACGCCGATATTACGGCGTTAAAAGTCAAGATTCTTTCCTCAGGTCTGTCGATCTCCGAGCTGATCTCGACGGCTTGGGCTTCTGCTTCGACTTTTCGGGGAGGGGATAAGCGAGGTGGGGCGAATGGCGCTCGCATTCGTCTAGCTCCTCAAAAGGGCTGGGCCGCGAACGAACCTCTAACCTTAAGTAAAATTTTGAAGACGCTTGAAGGTATCCAAAGCACTTTCAATAATTCGGTGCAAGGAAAGAAGAAGGTTTCGCTTGCGGATATGATTGTACTCGGTGGAAGTGCTGCAGTTGAGCAAGCGGCGAAGAACGCTGGCGTTTCCGTGACAGCACCGTTCACCCCGGGTCGTATGGACGCAAGCCAAGATCAAACCGATGTTGAATCGTTTGCGATGCTTGAGCCTCGAGCCGATGGTTTCCGCAACTATGTGAAAGAAAAATATGCGGTTCCTGACGAAGAGTTCCTGCTCGATAAGGCTCAACTTCTGACTCTCACTGCGCCAGAGATGACAGTGCTCGTCGGGGGACTAAGGGTGCTCGGTGCGAACACAGGTGGAAGCAAACATGGCGTGTTTACGACAAAGAACGACACCCTATCAAACGATTTCTTCGTGAATCTCCTTGATATGGGGACGGAATGGAAAGCTACGTCTGTTGCAAAGGATGTGTACGAGGGGCGAAGCCGAGAGAGCGGTGCTGCTAGGTGGACTGCGACTCGGGCTGATCTTGTCTTTGGGTCCAACTCGATCCTTCGCTCCCTAGCGGAAGTCTATGCGAGTGCTGACGCAAAAGAGAAATTTGTTAAGGACTTTGTAGAAGCATGGACCAAGGTAATGAACTTGGATCGCTAAAACGATCACGCCGATCGGTGGTGCTTAAGTAACCACTTGGCTAAGATGGCGCTTAATTGTTTAAAGCCAACAGGCTTAGAAATGTAGCCATCCATGCCTGCCTGGATGCAGCGATCACTGTCTTCTCTCATTGCATTGGCTGTCATTGCGAGGATGACAACATCTTTGCAGTTCAAGGTATCGCTTTTGCGAATAAGTTTTGTGGCCTCGTAGCCATCCATTTCGGGCATCTGACAATCCATGAGAATTAAATCATAGGGGATGCGCTGAAGCGCATCTAACACTTCTTGACCATTGGCCACGACATCGGCGCGGTAGCCCATCTTTTTAAGCATGGTGAGGGTGACTTTTTGATTAATGATATTATCTTCAGCAATCAAAATTCTTTTTAAGTCGGCTTTTGAATTAACGGTTTGGCTCCCGACTTCCTCGTCGGACTCCAATAACTGAGGTGCCTGGCCAATTCTGAACTCAGCCGTAAACCAGAATGTCGATCCTTGGCCTTCTATACTTTTAACGCCAATTTTGCCGCCCATTAACTCAACAAGCTTCTTACTGATGGAAAGTCCAAGCCCACTGCCCCCGAATCGACGGGCCATTGAAGAGTCGACTTGGGAGAATGCTTGAAACATTCGATCAAATGCTTTTTCATGAATTCCTATGCCGGAATCCTGAACTTCAAATCTAAGCTGGACCGCATTCTCAGTCTCATTCTCATAAGTTACTTTAAGAAAAATCCGGCCTGAAGAAGTGAATTTAATTGCGTTGCTGATGAGATTGTTCAGCACCTGGCCGAGCCGTCCTGGATCACCCTTTAAATATGGCGGCAAATTTTCGCCGACTTCTGCGGTCAGAGTTAAACCCTTCTTTTGAGCCTGAAAACGGAATGCTTTTAACGTGTGCTCAATAGTCGATTTTAATTTGAAGTCAATTTCCTCGAACTCAAGCTTTCCTGCCTCCACTTTAGAGAAATCTAAAATGTCGTTAATTACCGTGAGCAAGGAATCTGCGGATCGGTGAATGGATTCTGCAAAATCTCTTTGTTCTGCATTTAGCAGTGTATCTAAGATCAAACCCGTCATTCCGATTACGCCGTTGAGCGGTGTGCGAATTTCGTGGCTCATATTGGCGAGGAACTCCGACTTGGCTTTAGTCGCGCGATCGGCTTCGACGCGGGCCAGATCGAGCGCATGCACCGATTTTCTCATTTCAAGAAGATACACGACCTGCCTAGCAAGTGCTTCGAGGGCACGAGTTTGTTCCAAATCGAGATTTCGTGGATTACTGTCGATCACGCATAAAGTACCCAACACGAAGCCGTCCGAATTGATCAGCGGCGCTCCCGCATAAAATCTGACATGAGGCATATTGGTTGCAAGCGGATTATCGGCAAACCTCGGGTCTTGCGTAGAATCGGGCACCTGGAAGACCTCTTTGCCATGAATTGCATGACCGCAAAAAGAAATATCACGCGGCGTTTCGCGCGCGTCCAGCCCATGATGGGACTTAAACCACTGGCGATCTGAATCGACAAGACTCACGAGCGCAATTGGAGTCTTGCAGATCAAAGAAGCAAGCAAAGTGATATCGTCGTAGGAGCGTTCTTCATGAGTATCTAAAACCTGATAATCAAGCAAAGCATTGAGTCGCGATGTCTCGTTTTTGGATTTTGTAGCTTTCTTCACAAATATAGTATCGGCCGCTCATGACGGGCACTGAAGCTCCATAAACCATGGATGAAGGGCTATCTCTTGCATGGCATCGATTTGCGAAAATAGGCTACTTTACCGATCAAATCTGTGATCACAATCTTTGCATTTCGCAGCGGCTTCTTCCGTCCAAAAGATGTGAGTAAGAGTAATCGAGCCGTCGCGATTGCGCTTCTCATAAAGGGCATTGCGGCCCCGGCTGCGGTCGCGCACCAGCTCTCCCCAAGTATTTGGATCATCATCATTCACATCACTTTGCGACGCGGCAGCGGTCACCATCGGCGCAACGGTCGTTGTGGTATCTTGATGGTTGTATTTGAGTTTGAGCTGCTCAAAGTCGTGCGCATTTGGACGCGTACTCACAGAATTTGTGGCATTAGCACCTGTATTTGAAAAGTAATCCATGCATGAATTTTGCGAACTTCCATCCTCAGACTGGTGATTGAGTCCAAAGGTATGGGCAATTTCTTGGCAAACAACATGCAGCTTTTCGTTCGGGTTATTGTATTTGCTGGTCGTAAAATAAGTGTCATTCAGTTTTGCGGAGCCCTGGGTAATATGCTCACCGTTAATGATATTGATCGAAGCCAAGCCGAGCCAACCATTGTTGCCATATTTTCCGTTGCACACCTGCGTGGTTCCCGAAATCATCGCGCAGCGCTTAGCGCTAGAGCCGGCAACCACGGCCAACATGATGGGAGTGGATGTCGCACCAAAAACTTCCGGGCTATTCCAGTCACTGGTGGTACGGGAAAGATGCGTCTTCCAATCTGTCGTCGTAAAATTGTCACCAACCTTTAAGGTGAAGGGATTCGTGCCGCGCGCCCAGTGATAATTTGACCAGCTGTGGCTCGCCGGACCCCGCCCCACGGGCTTCGCCACATTCGCTTGCTGGGCAGGCGAGTCCATTTTGATAGAACTGCATCCTATCAAACTCATAATAATAAATGTGAATGTGAAATAAGAGTGAATTGAAACCGTCCGCATAAACACCTCATATCCTGTTTTTAGTAGCGTAGTTGAATATCGATATGGCGGACAACGGAATTGAATTTTCAAGACTTTGATCTTAAATTAATCGAGAGGTAGTTTGGGTTGTTCACAGTTGAAAGTGAAATGTGCTGCGTTAAACACGGGCACGTCCAATCATAACGGGCTGACTCACACGCTTGTTAGGTTTTAGAGGCTCTTGCAACGAGAGTTTTGCAAGAGCCTCTTTAAGTTAACAAGTTTTAGAAATACGGCGGCCTTGAATCTCATTCTGGGACCGCGTGATCCATGTTTGCGCTTAATCGCGTACAAATATTAATGTTTTGAAGCGCATTGCTTAATACATCGGCTACACTAGCTTCATGAGAATATCTGCGGTCCTAATTTTAAGTCTATTCACGCTCTCAACGCTTATACTCTTTCAGAACTGCGGCGGCGCAGGCGGAGAAAGTGGCGGGTACGGTGCCGCAAACGGCAATTGGTACTACCACTTTGACTGCAATGGTGATCCGGGCTGTACCTCGACAAATCCCACCAATGGCACTTATGGCGACTTGAACCAGGGGCCGGTGTATGCCAACTGTTCAGCTCTGCTCACCTTCGGCAATATCAATTGGGGGTCCGCAGCCACTCATTGGTGCGATCAATCGGCAAGCGGCAGTGTGGGTGGCGGAGGCACCGGCGGGCTTAACGCGCCGACAGTCTCGAGCATTTCTCCCACCAGTGGCCGGCCAAATATCACTTACGTGCAAATTTACGGTACGAATTTTCCGAATTCACTTTCCGGTGTGACCGCTAGCTATTGTGGCCGCTCACTTCCCATACAATCTTCGACTAGCACCCAAATCACCATGAAAATTCCTTATATGGCGAGCTGCAAATCACCGATTACACTCACGACCGCGGCCGGCTCTGTGAATTCTCCGCCATTCACCGTACTTAATCATCTGCGCAGCGTGGCCTTTTCCGGTTCCACCTATGTCATCGGCGGCGATTTCGGCACGATATTAACCTCCGCCAACGGCATCAACTGGACACCGCGCACGACGGGCCAGGATCCGCAGATTGGCGGATTCGAGGCTGCCAACTGGAATGGTTCGCAATTCATGATCTCTGGTGGCAATGGCCGCACGTGGCGCTCGCCCGATGGAGTTTCATGGGGCCAAGTCACTGGTAACGGGATCGGCACCCAGAGTTTAATTTGGACGGGCTCACAGTACATGGCTTCCGGTAACGGAGGTAATATAATGACCTCACCTGATGGCGGCACATGGACATCGGTTACGCCCTCAACCAACAACATTTATTTTAGCCTTGCTTACGGTGGCACACGCTATGTGGTAGCCGGGCAGAGTGGGATTTACGAGAGTGGGAACGGCACGTCTTGGGCGGTCATTCCTTCTTCAGGAACTGGACGCCGTGCCGTAGCCTGGAATGGAACTCAGTTCACAATAGTCGGACCCGCCGGCGTATTTTTAGCGTCGTCGTCGCAGGGTTGGTTGCAAGGTACAATGAATCAATCTTTTAATTTGTACGGCATCGCTTCCGCCGGCACAGATTTTGTGGCCGTCGGGTTCAGCGGTACGATAGTTCATTCCGGACAGGGCTGGACTCAGCAAACATCGGGTACCAACAATGATTTAAATGGCATCATTTGGACTGGCACGATGTACATTGCCGTCGGTGGGAACAATACAATCCTTACTTCTCCAGACGGGGTCACATGGACGGCACGCCCGCCGTTTTAAAAAGCCCGGGCTCATCCTTTGCATTTGCTCTCGCCTTAATGCGACTGCATCATTGAAGTATGAGTCCTACCAATCTGATCGCCAAACGAGCCCTCGAACGCCAGCTCGATTACCAAAAGAAAAAAGCTGCAGAAATCACACCCGATGACGGTCCTCTCCGACAACGTTGTTGATCATGCCGAAAACCCATCGCGAATCTTAAGTGAAATCTATCGCGTACTAAAACCCGGTGGCCTCGTTTACTTCACAGTCCACTTTCATCATCCGCTGTATTCGATCGCCTCTGGGATATTTCAATTTATCCGTCGCATGGGAATACCATTTGAAGTGGGAGCCTTCGCCGATCACACATTCCATTTCACGCTCGCTGAGGCCAAATCTCTTGCAAGAGAGCAGCCTTTCCAAATTCTCTCTGAAAGCCAAGATACGAACTGGGCGTTAAATATAGCCCGAGATACTAAAAAGAGACATCTTGGGGACTACCTCAAGACGGTCTTTTTCAAAAACGCCGACTACGAAGCGATTCTGCTAAAGAAGAGATGAGTGGTTCTTCTCCCTGGCATACTTCACAAACTTTTGGTGAAGCTCCCAGCGAAAGCGATCGAGCACAGAGGCATTGGGGTCAAGAGCGAGAGTGCCATCGGCCTTTTCCTACTCTTTAAGAACCTTTTTTATTTGAGAACTATTGCAAATGGCTCTGGTACTTGCTGTTGGTACAATGGGTATTTAAGCCACCTCAATTTTGACTTTGGCACCTGGATAAAGTGCCGACAAAAACTTCACCAGCCGATCGATAGTGAACTCTTCAATGTTGTAGTGAAGGATCTTGCTCATTAAAGCCTCGTCGGTACCAATTTTTTCCGCAAGAGCCTTTTGTGTTATCTTGTGAGCATTTTTGTAAACAACAAATTCTTTGCATATTTGATATTTCATCTTATCGGCGGGCGTTGCGTCTTTAGGCAATGGTTTCGACGCAGGTCCTTTCGAAAGTTTCTCTCGCATTTCATTAAGCTCTGCATCTGATGGAAATTTAGTTTTACTCATTTTTGCTCCTGTCTATTCGAAAAGCGTTAATAACTCCGAGATAATCCTCAAAAACACAAAGTACCATTACAAGTCTGTACGGACTGTCATCTTTAAAAACGGGCTCAGCTGTGAAGTACTGAAAGTCGCCTCGTTCAGTTTCGATGGGGTAGTCTTCGCCATCTATAGTCCGAATTAAATCCAAGATAATTTCATCCGTTACGTCGGGATGTTTTATTTTGTAATGTTGATCGATGATGACTCGATTGATCTGGTGATGGTTTATTTTAAGTTGAAGCGAGTACTCGTTACGGTCAGACATAAAGGTACTCTAAACTAAGTTGACATATTTGTCAAGATCTGGCGTCCCCAAGTCCGGGAGTTTAGAACTGCTGTCGAGAACAGTATCCGAGTTAGTAGTCTTTAGTCCTTGGTTCATTAACTTAAGAACATTAGTTTCTCCTATGTAACTCTCTTGCGCGCACTCCAAAGATCGTAGTCCGCCTGCATGCGAACCCACATTTCAGCTGTGGTGCCAAGAATCCTTTCAAGTACTGGAAGTCCATGCAGCGCCGAGAGTCCTGCGGTGATTTTGAATTGACCGATATTTTTAGGAGCCGCAGAAGCTCTGCAGCCTTACGACGGAGGGCTCTCCATCCGGGTGACTTTTTGGTGATCTTTCGAACCGGCACGTCGGCGTGGATCACACATGAACTCGTATTCATTTCTAAAACTCCTTGTTTGGAA
>JAYSTF010000130.1:0-59599 GCA_043720065.1 Pseudobdellovibrionaceae bacterium
CCACGAATGAGAGGCACTACTTTTATCAGCTCCGCGGCTGTGCCGAGCACAAACCAAAGCGTCATCTACTCGTACCTTTTCGCGCCGCGGTCCGGGAGATCCATGCTGAGGCCTAGGGCCGACATATCGCTCTTAACCATCAGACGAACTAAATCTCTAAATGTAGTTTTTGATTTCCATCCCAAAACTTTTTGCGCTTTTGAGCTATCACCAAGGAGCACATCCACTTCCGTCGGTCGGAAGTAGCGCGGGTCGATTTCAACGTAGTCCTCCCAACGAAGATTTACGAGTCCAAAGGCTTCGGTTAAAAATTCCTTTACTGAATGAGTTTCTCCGGTGGCGACCACATAATCGTCACTCTTTGGTTGCTGAAGCATCATCCACATGGCTTCGACATAATCTTTCGCATAACCCCAGTCTCGTTTGGCATCCAAGTTTCCGAGAAATAGTTTTTTTTCTTTCCCAGACAAAATCCGTGCAAGGCCACGAGTGATTTTTCGCGTAACGAACGTTTCTCCACGGCGGGGAGATTCGTGGTTAAAAAGTATGCCATTTGAACAATGCATGTCGTACGCTTCGCGGTAGTTTTTTGCGGCCCAAAAACTCATTACTTTGGCGCAAGCATAAGGCGACCTGGGATAAAACGGCGTAGTTTCCCGCTGCGGAGTTTCCTGCACCAAACCGTACATCTCAGACGACCCCGCCTGATAAAACTTAATTTGTTTTTTATCGCCGATAGAGCGAATGGCTTCAAGAATTCTAAATGTCGACATGGCGACTGTGTCCGCGGTGTAGAGCGGAATATCGAAGCTGACGCGCACGTGGCTCTGAGCCGCCAAATGATAAACTTCATCAGGCATGATTTGCCGCATAAGAGCTTCGATCGAAGAGGTGTCGGTGATGTCACCATAGTGAAGGAAAAACCGCACATCTTCCGCATGTAAATCCTGGAAGATATGCATAATACGGCCCGTATTGAAAGATGACGATCGACGAATAATTCCATGCACTTCGTAGTCTTTTTCTAAAAGCAGTTCCGCTAAGTAAGAGCCGTCTTGCCCTGTGATCCCGCTGATAAGGGCGACTTTGCGTTTTTGTGCAGACATCTTGAGACTCCTCTTTAACTTTCCTTGAAAAACGCGCTCACCGCTTTGGCGATGTGCTTGACGTGAGCTTCGTTCATTTGGGGATGGCTTCCCCAATACACTCCCCGCCGCATGATTTCCTGAGCGGCCGGAAGCGGGCCGCCTATGCGATGAGGGAACAGCTTCAAAAACGGTTGCTCGGCGAGATTGCCCGCAACGATAGGTCTGGTCTCAATATTCCATTTCGCCAAATGGCTCATGAACTCAGCGCGATTTCGTCCCGGTGTAAGCAAGAACGGAAATCCAAACCAGGTGTGATAAGTGTCTTTTGTCGGCTCAATCCAGGTGAAATGGTCATTAAATGGTGCGAGGGCTGCATGCATGAGTTTCGCGATTTCAACTCGTGCTTTATTAAACCTGTCTAATTTATCTAGCTGCTTTAGGCCAATGGCGGCATTCACGTCCGTTGAACGTACATTAAACCCTGTGTTGACGAAGAGAAATCTTGGATCCAAATGTGAATGTTGCTTCTCTAGCTCTTCTCTCGTGTGCATGTGGCGGGTCCAACCATGAGCCCTGAGGCAGCGCAAAAGGTCGGCGAACTGGTCGTCATCAGTGACGATCATCCCACCTTCAATCGTCGTGATATGGTGACTGAAATAAAACGAGTAACTCGCCGCAAGGCCAAAGCTGCCGGTTTTTTGACCCTTGTATGTCGTACCCAGCGCCTCACAACTATCTTCCAGAAGCACTAGACCATGCTTTTTCGCAAGCTCCTGAAACGGCGTCATGTCGGCGCAGTTGCCGAGAATATGCGCTATAAAAATCGCTTTCGTTTTTGGCGTGATTGCACTTTCCGCAGCCGCAACACTCATGTTCAAAGTTTTTAATTCCGCATCGACCAACACCGGCACTAACTTAGCCCCAATAACCGGCGTGATGGTCGTTGACCACGTCACTGCGGGGACTAAAACCTCGTCGCCTGGCGAAAGCTTAAGATGCTTCGGTGTTAGCGGATTACAAAGAGCCTCGATCATCAGAAGATTTGCAGAAGACCCAGAATTGACCATAACCGCGTGTTTGCGGCCGATGTACTTGGCAAAGCGGGATTCAAATTCCAACACCTTTTCGCCCATAGTGAGCCTTTGCTCAACAAAGCAGCGAAGAACAGCCTCCACCTCTTCAAGTCCAGTGGTCGGCGCAGATAACGGGACTTGGTCGGCCGGAATCGTGAACGAGCGCTCAAAGTGATCCTTGAGATTTATCCGCAAATCAGAAAAGATTTTTTCCATGCCGCTCATTAAAAAAGCCTAAACCAGGGTTGGTGGTTGTCAAGGCTTCGGATATACTTTCATCCTATGGAGCAACATGATCTTTCGCCTTTGAAAAAAGCCCGTCACGTCAACATGGACCCCGACTTCTACGGCACGTTCGCTGAAATCGGTGCCGGCCAAGAGGTGGCGCGCTACTTCTTCCTTGCTGGGCGCGCCTCTCAAACAATCGCTAAAACCATGTCCGCCTACGATATGACCTTTAGCGACGCGATATATGGGCGAACCTCCCGCTACGTCAGCGAAGAGCGCTTGCTAAAGATGCTCGATCATGAGTTTAAGCTGGTCGTTGAGCGTTTGGACCAGCAGCGTGGTGATAAGACGCGATTCTTTGCTTTCGCCGATACGGTTGCCACCAGCAGCCATGTTGAACACACGGCCCGCTGCCATGGTTGGATCGGCATTCGCTACCAGGCAAACGCGCGCGGACCCACCAATGACATCATCGTTCACGTTCGCATGAAAGATCGCACTCGCCTTCTGCAACAAGAGGCCTTGGGGATTCTCGGGGTAAATCTAATTCACTTAGCGCATACGCCGACTGGCTCTCTTATGCATATTGTTGCTCACTTGGTTCAAACGCTGACCTCTGAACGCATTGAAGTAAATCTGGTTCGGTTCAATGGACCCGATGTCGCTCATATCGATAATCGATTATTGAATTTGGAAATGGTTCGGCAAGGGGTGACGGAAGCCATTTTGTTTGAACCGGACGGGTCTATTTCAAATCCATCAGATAGTTTATTTAAGAAGCCCGTAATGGTCCAGCGTGGAACATTTAGGCCAGTGACGAAAACGAATGTCACATTACTTGAGCGGGGCTTGGATCAGTTTAAAGCCTCGCTGCCGAAAGATCCCGCGGCTGAAGTTTTATTTGAACTCACGATGGATAATCTATCGGGCGATGGCGGTGTGCGCCCGGAAGATTTCCTCGATCGGGTCGATACTTTGGGAGTTCTCGGTCATAAAGTTTTAGTGTCGCAGTTTAAATTATTTTATCAAGTGAAGCACTTTCTAAGGCAGTTCACTGACCAGCCCCTTGCATTGATCATTGGAGCCGCTCATCTAGAAAAATTATTTGATGCCAAGTACTACGAAACTCTCTCCGGTGGAATTCTGGAGGGATTCTCTAGACTTTTCGATGATCAAACTCGCATCATGGTTTTTCCGTTCAAGTCAGAGCGAACCTGCAAAACGACGAAAACTTTTAATCCCCCGGGAAGCTTGGCCCATCTCTACGCTTATTTGACGACTAACAAATCGATCATCGATATTTTAAATTGCGATGACATAGACACTAGCATTCACTCAAAAGACGTGCGTGAGATGCTCTCATGCGGTAATGCCGCCTGGAAAGATCTTGTACCGCCTAAAGTTCGTGACTTAATCGTGGCAAGAAAAATGTTCGGTATCCCCTCATGAAAGGCAAGTGGCTTTCCCCCCCGGGGCCACTGATATTGCTGGCCCTTGCGATCTTTGGCGCTTCGATCTTTTTTCCGTTTATCGCCTTGGATGATGCAAAACACATTTGGCAAAACCCGTATGTCATGAGTTTCTCGTGGAAGAACGTCCAATTCTTTTGGCAGGCGCCCTATTATGGTTTGTACGTTCCATTGGTTTATAATTTTTGGTCTCTGCTTGCGGCGCTCACTCAAGGGCTCGGGCTTAAGAATGAATTTACTGTGATAAGCGGTGGTGTTTTTCACTTAAGCAACGTGGCGCTTCATCTTCTAAACATCCAGTTAGCTTGGTGGCTTGCTATACAGATTTATTGGCGGATTTTCCCTGGCGATGCAGAGGGAAATAAAAGACGTGCCCTTCTAAGTATTGTTCCTTTTGCCATTCATCCCCTTCAGGTGGAAAGCATTGCGTGGGCTTCGGGTTTAAAAGATGTCTTGTCGGCTACTCCCACTTTGATGGCGATGCTCTTTGGGCTTTCTTGCATACCGGTGGCTTTTGTTTCTAAGAAAAACAAGCGGGAGATCGCGGCGCCGACGCCCATAAAGTTTTTTGCGCGCAATCCTCCATTTGGATTTTTCATCTGTACGGTAATGGCGTTACTTTGCAAACCAAGCGCCGTTGTTTTGCCGGTCGCATTTTTGGTTTTAGTTTGGGCGATCGACCGCGCGCAATGGCGTAAAGCTTTGAAGCTTGCGCTTCCCGTGCTTGCCATTGCTTTGTATTTTGCGTTTTTAACTAAATCATCCCAGCCCGATGCACGTTTGGAATTTCAGTTGGCCGTATGGCAAAGACCGCTAGTGGCTTTGGCAAGTTTGGGCTTTTATATTTTTAAATTCTTGGCGCCTTGGCCTTTGTCGCCGGATTACGGCCTTACGCCGCCTCGTCTGCTGGCATCGGCTGAGAGCTATTTATACATGGGATTAGCAATGCTGTTTGTTGGCGCGGGATTGACCGCACTGTTACGACGCTGGAGCACTTCAACAATTGCGATCACTTGGGTTGTGGTCGGATTGCTGCCGATTTTGGGATTTATTCCATTTGAATTTCAAAATCTTTCGGCCGTTGCTGATCGTTATAATTATCTTTTTCCCGCACTTGGAATGGGAATCTTGTTTTCGGAATTGGTAATGCGACTGCCGGCTTTAAAGTTCCGTACTTTTTTGCCGGTCGGGCTTGTGATAGCGTGGTCGGCATTGAGCTGCCTTCAGACTTTGAACTGGCGGAGCAACGATCATTTGTTCCGCCATGCTGTGCTGGTGAATCCGCAAAGTTATTTAGCATTAAATAATCTTGGGCTGCAGGATATCCGCCGCAGTGATTTTGACTCGGCAGAAAAGAATTTTAAACTGGCTCTTCAGGCTAAGCCGGATTATTTGGCGGCTTTGGCCAATCTGGGCGTCGCTTATTTTAAGCGGCATGATTATCCGGCGACTATCCGGCATTACACGGAAACTTTGGCGAAGATGCCAGAAGCTGGCATAGGGAGCCCTGCGACCTACGCCGATATGCATTTTAATCTCGGCGCGGCTTATTTGAATACTTCGCAGTTTGAATCTGGATTGGTTCATTTGATGAAAGCGACTGTAATAAACCCGGATCATTTTTTAGCGAATTATCATCTCGGGCGGGCCCTTGTTGTTAAGGGCGATAAGGAAGGTGCAAGGCGCGCGCTTATGAATGCGCTCCGGTTACAGCCTGGGGATGCAGGTGTGATGGCGGAGTTAAATAAGGTGCGGTAAAATTCTCCGTGCCTAAACCAAATTCTCCAAAAACCTAGCAAGACACTGCACCGGCTGCCCGCTGCCACCAGCTTCCACCCACGCGCCATCCGCGCCGTCTTTCCAACCGTAAATGTCCAAGTGAACCCAGGGACAGTCTTTAACAAAGTTCTCTAAAAACAGTGCCGCCGTAATAGCGCCGCCAAATCCGTCACCGGCATTCGCCATGTCCGCCGCGACCGACTTTAAAGCTGTTTTGTATTTGCGGTGCAAAGGCATGGCCCACATCCAGTCGCCCATCTCCTGACTGGCGCGCGCCATGTGCCTTACCCATTCATCATCATTGCCGAAAAGTCCCGCGATCTGCGAACCGAGTCCCGCTTTAATTGCACCAGTGAGTGTAGCGACATCCACAACTAATGCCGGCTTAGCTTCAACGGCGACGTCTAGTGCGTCCGCCAAGACCAACCGACCTTCGGCGTCCGTGTTATGAATTTCAACTTGGGTCCCAGACCGTGCTTGAATAACATCGCCCGGTCTAAATGAGTTTCCGCCGACCGCATTCTCTGCAACGGCCAAATAAAAATCGCAGGCGCGTGGGAATCCAGTTTTAGCCACCCACCACGCCAGACCCGTGACCGCGGCGGAGCCGCCCATGTCTTTCTTCATCCACCGCATGTTGGAATCTGGCTTAATATTCACGCCGCCTGTGTCGAACGTGATCCCCTTGCCAACAAAAGCGATCGGCTTTTCTTTGCTCGCATTCTTCGGCCGATACTTAATATGAATGAACTCAGCCGGTGTTGCGGATCCCTGGCCCACGGCTACTAACAAATTCATTTTTTCTTTTTTAATTTTGGCTAGGCCCCAAACATTCACTTCGCAACTGCGCTGGCCCTTGAATAAAGATTTGACCGCCTCTGGATAGGTTTCCGGATTCAAAATGTTTGCCGGTAAATTCGTTAGGTGCCGGGCAATGTTTGTCGCACACCCCAAACTTGAGGCCTCTGACAATAAGTCGGCCGCAACAGGCTTCCCATCCCGAAGGACTTTCAGTTTTGAACGAGGTGCCTGTCCGCCCATAACACGTTTAAAGGAATAGCTCGCGATTTCCAGGGCTACCAATCCGCCCTTTACGATCTCATCGTCACAATGCCAGAAATCGAGGGATACGGTTTTCGCGCCATGTTCCAGCGCGCTCGCAAGAGCAGCACCGACTGTGTCCCTCCCCCTGGTGTATTCAGTCAGCAGCAGATGCCCGCCATGGCCGCCGGCTTTATCGTCAGCCCCAAGCTGATGAGGCCGCACCCACCAGACTGGGCCGCTTTGCCCCGCGAACAAAGTTACTGTCTTTGGTTGATCAAGGGATTCCTGCCATTGCCATTGGGGCAAGGTCAGCTTTAGTTTTTGCTTTAAATTAGAGGGATCTTTTTTCTCTCCCCAAACAATGACGCGGGCGACCCGTCCCTTTTCGGCTTTCCCCGCCCCTTTTAACCAACTCTTCGCTGCTAGCTCTAGACTTGAGATCACTTCGCTTCGACTCATCTATTATTCCTTCTGCTCAAACTTTGGTATAGTAGCAGTGATGCTAAACGCCAATCAAAAGCATTTGCGAGTCGCCCTGCTAAATTGCGAAAATCTCTTCGTCTTCATGGATCTTTGGAAAGCTCAGAACCTCGACAATATGAATGAGAAGGAGTGGCAGCAGCTTTCCATCGGCACGGTCCAAAACAAGCCTCTACGGAAAGTAAAGTGGCTCGCCCAATCGTTTAAGGCCATGAACCCGGATGTTATTTTACTAAACGAGGTTGGTGGGATCGAGTCTATCTCCAACTTTAGTCGGCACTTTTTAAACGACGATTATAGCAGCCACCTCATCGAGGGAAACTCCGACCGCGGAATCGATATAGGTTACCTAGTGCGAAGAACCTTGCCTTATAAGTTTGATCTAATTTCCCATCGCCGGCGCCCAATTAATTTTCTCTATCCGCACGAGATCGAATCCAACCTTTATTTTGCGGGCCTAGAAAAGCCCGCGGTTAAGTCGCATTATTTTAGCCGTGATACGCTTGAGCTTCGGGTGCACAGGCCTAATGACACCAAGCCTGGACTGATTTTCCTTCTCGTTCATCTAAAATCGGCACTTGACCCACTTGGAATCGATCCTGGTGGAAAGGCACGCAGAGCTGCCGAGTTGAAAACCCTAACGGAAATCTACAACGAGGTTCGCCAAGAACTCCCGGGTACGCCCACCATCGTAGCCGGCGATTTTAATGGGTCGGCTGGAAAAGCTGATCTTGAGCCCGAATTTTTGCCGATCTATGAAACAACAGATCTTATTGAGGTGTTTGATGTTGTTGGCAAACCACCGTCGGAAAGTGCCACAAGGGTGAACTTCAAATCGGGTTCGCCGCCGAAACTGGTCAAAATCGATCACGTGTTTTTGTCGCCTGAGCTTCACGCCAAAGTCGTGCCCGATGAAACAAATGTTTTTCTTTTTCGCAGTGATTTAGACGTGAAGATGCCTTATGCAGTGACCGTCGAGCAGCGCGCGGCGCTGCCCTCCGATCACTATCCAATACTTGTGACTATTTGTGATCCGCTGGCTTGAGCTTGTCGGCAGCCGCGGGTGCGCTTGACGCCGCGTCAGCGTCTTTAATGTCTATCAACTCGACTTCAAAAATCAAAGCCGAGTTTGCCGGAATTGAAGGACGACCACGCTCGCCGTATGCAAGTTCGGGCGCAATGTAGAATTCGTACTTACCGCCCTTTTTCATTAACTGTAGGCCCTCGGTCCAACCTGGAATAACGGCCTTTAATGGAAATTCTGCCGGCTGACCACGCTTAATTGAACTGTCAAATTCCGATCCGTCGAGCAAAGTTCCTTTGTAGTGAACGACCACAACCTGGGAATCCTTAGGCATAGCACCTTCGCCTTCGGAAACCACTTTGTACTGAAGACCTGAGGGAGTGACTTTCACGCCTTCTTTTTTCTTATTAGCTTCGAGCCATTCCTGACTCTTCTTCAAGTTGTCGCCCGATTCCGCGTTCATTTTCTTTGAACGCTCTTCGTACATCGCCTGCATCACACGCTGCATTTCCGCATCATCGACTTGGGAAGGCTTGTCCGTGTTTACATCGCGAATAGCTTGCTTCAATGAATCGATGTCGTATTCGACATTTTGCTGCTTTAAGTTCTTCGCAAACTGATAACCAATGGCGTAGCTGTACTTTTCTTTGTCCGACTTCGGTGTTTTCGGGCGATCACAGCTCATTAAGCCAAGGGTCATTAATAAAGTGATCCCAATTGCCCAAGCGCGATTCATTTTGTCTCCTTTTAAAAGTATCGGGCTATATAACTTCAGGAACCTTTTCGCTGTCAAACGAGAACCCACTCGGCCTCAGCCAGTTCTTGAGCCAAAACTTCATGAAGTTCCACAAGAGGAAGGGTTCGACGCACCCCGACCCAAACGACTCGCGCCGCTTCCACCTCGGGAAATGCGCTGACGTCTTTGACGTCCAAATCGAAGACAGAAATACGGGAGGCCACCTTTTCCCCAATAACAATTAACTGTGACTTTTGTGAATCAGTGACTTCGCCAACAAAGCCTACCGTTAAGTGCAATTGCTCAAGGGGCGTCCATTTCACATCCCATTCCAATTCCTTTGCTGTGCGGCGCAAACGCTGGGAGACGCGCAGAATCTGAGGATTTTCAGTGAGAACCTTCGGAGCTAGGGCGAAAAACCAACGGGCGTGATCCCTGGCCCAAAACCTACGTGAAAACCAGTTGAAATCCAAGTGCATCAGTAACTGATATTCGAAAGAGCGACCTTTGACTTCATCTCAGCGTTAAGCGATTCCTTGCCTCCACCCGGAGGATTTTAAGATGACGTTTTTAGTGGTTCTGTTTTCCGCTATTCTAGCCAACGCGCAGACTGCGAGCGAGACGCGATTAAAGGATTTTGAGGCCCGCTTAAACGCCCTGGAGAAAACGCAAAAAGAATCGACCCAATCTTTGACCGATGAAGTCGCAAGACTCAAAACCGGGTCTGCGGTGCCTGAATTAAAAAATTTGAGTTTCATGGGCTTAGGTGCCGCGGCTTCAAAAATTTATTTCAGCAAAAATCCCCTGTCCATCGGCGGCTACGGCGAAGTGATCTATCAAGATCCTAGAGGTGGCTCGGCCGGAAACACATCCGACAATTATCGGTTTGTCCCATATTTCAGCTATCGTTTCTCCGACAAGATCATCTTCAACAGCGAAGTGGAATTCGAACATACAAGCTCTGTTGCAGTTGAATTCTCTTACTTAGACTTTTTATTAACTCCGGAGTTTAGCGTTCGCGCTGGCCACGTGTTAGTGCCAATTGGAATGACGAATTTAAAACACGAACCGAATTACTTCTACACTGTTTCACGACCTGAAGTGGAAACCGAACTAATCCCAACTACCTGGCATGAGAATGGCGTGATGATTTTTGGCCAGAACGAGACTTTACGCTACCACCTTGGGGCGGTTAACGGAATGAAGGCCTCCCAAGCCGTCGCTGCAGCGGATTCCGCGCGGTGGGTGAGGAAATTTAGGCAATCCGGCAGGGAGGCTCAAACGGAAGATCTCGGTTACTTCGCTAGGCTGGATTGGGTTCCGGCGGTGAATGGCGAAATCGGCGCCTCGATTTACCATGGTGATAGTGGACAATTGTTAGCGGACACGATCGGCAAAGCTACGGTACAGATTTGGGAATTGCATGGCCGCTGGTCAAACGATGGGTTAGAGGCGGATTTCTTGTATGCGAATGGATCGCTTAAAGACGTGAACTTCACTCCGGCAGCTACCCTCCCTGGCGAGGAAGTTGAAGGATACTATGCGACTCTTGCCTATGACGTGCTGTTCGGCCGAGCTACCGGCACACGCCTACTGGTTTTCACTCGGTATTCAGCTTATGACTTAAATAAAAAGGCCCAAGTCGAGGCAACTGGTGGCCGCGACGCCTCCCTTGAAAGAGAAATTTGGTCCTTTGGCGCAAACTATTTCCCCGACCCTAATGTGGTAATAAAGGCGAATTATGACTCGAGAGACAACGCGGCCACCGGTTATGACGATCGCTTTGAACTGGGCTTGGGTTTCGTATTTTAGTTTTATCCTTTGTGCCGGCTCCCCATTCGCATATGCCGATGTGTTGGCGGAGCCCGACGCGCTTCTTAGCGCTAAATTTCCTGGTGCCGAGATTGAAAACGTCAATGTGCTGCTTACTACCAATCAAGCCGAGAAAATAAAAAAGCGCATTGCTCAGTCCTTTGACGATCGGGTATTTACCTTTTTCGTTGCTAAAACATCCGGTAAAGAAATCGGATACGCGGGACTCTACACGCGCAAGGTTCGCAGCAAAGACCAAACAGCGCTTTATTTTATCGATCTAAGTGGTGCGCTTAAAAGCATCGACCTCGTCGCGTTTTACGAGCCCATAGAATATAAACCAAAAGAGAAGTGGCTAAGGAAATTTAAAGGTAAAAGCGATCCTAACCGACTAAAACTCGGGGGCGAGATTCAAGTGGTGAGCGGCGCTACATTGACCGCCCAGTCCTTCATGTCGGCCGCTAAGCTCATACTTGCGGTATGGCAAGAGCGGTTTGCATCGGCCGCAAACCCAAAGTAGGATTTCTCCTATGCACTTTCTCATTCACCGTAATCTGCGAGCAAGCCCTGTCATTCGCTGGACACTAGCAGCCTATACGTTTGGTTTAGCTCTGTTCTTATCTTTTCGCCCATGGCTTGAAAATTTGAGAACCGGAATTACTCCAGCTGAGTACTGGAGAGCGGTCCACGGTGATCCGAAAATGTTTGTCCTGCCCACGAGCGCGATTGATTTTGTTAGCCGAATTCACGTGGATCTGTTTATTGACAGTTTACTTGCCATCGTTTTGGTTGCGGTACTGATTCGACTTCCAGTGGCGCCGCTCTTTAGGCGGATCACTGCACCGACGCTTCTAATTTTGCCTGTCGTGCTTACGGTCGCGGCAAGTTTAGTGTTACAGGGTTTTGCGTGGGCCACAATCGTTAGAGTCGCCGCGTTTTGGTTGCTCTGGGCCGCGCACTGCCTTGTGGCGGGCCGAGTTCTGATTTACTTGTTAAGGCCTGGACAAACATGAAGCGAGCTCGGGAATTAAGGCATCTTCTCTTGTTTTGGTGCTTACTCGCCACAACGCAGATGTTTACAGCACTTTGGCTTTTCTCGCTTAGGTATGGCTGGACCTTGGAGACCATCGCCAGAGGGCATTTCGGCGGTGAAAATCAGGCAGAACTTGGTTGGACGACATGGGGTGAAATCGCGACCCCACATTTGTTTGCCATCGGTACGTTTTGTTTCGTACTGGCGCATCTTCTCGCGTTCGTTGCGGCCAAGGGTAAACAAAGTCTGATCATCGCACTAAGTTTAGTTATCAGCGGTCTCGCTCATACTTTGAGCGGCAGCATCGTTTTGCAATTTGGACCGGGCTTCGCTTGGGTAAAGCTTGGTACGCTCATATGGTTTGAAATCTCTTTCGCACTTGCGGCCTGGCGAATTATTAGTGCGCCGCAACCTCGCGAAATTTAAAATCGGTTTCGCTTTCCCATTTTAGATCAGTCACTAATTCCAAAAAGCGCTTGTTGTAAATCACTTCGCCTTTTTGCGTGACGAGAACGTAACCGTAATGAGGATTGCGCTTTAAAAATTCCAGGGCCTTCGCCTGGGGCATTGTACTCACACCGGTTGCAAGTCCATCAAGGAGCGCATTTCCGCCCTGACTTAAGAGTGAGACGCTAAGAAAGGTCTGCTCAGGCCTACCGGAATCTGTACTGATTAGATGATGTGTATTTCCGGGCCCCTTGTTTTCATAAACTCCACTTGTAGATATAGCGAGTTCATTCGTCGCCGCCATGAAGGAGGCGAGCTTTCTGGCACCGTCTTTAGGATGCACGATTGCAGCTTGGCAGGCATGTAAACAACGAATGTCACCGCTCGCCGCGATCACGGCTTGGTTGACCCCTTCGGCCTGAAGCCGGTTTGCTGCCATATCAACGGCAAATCCTTTTCCAATCCCGCCGAAATCTAATTTCATACCGGGACTAAGGGTTATCTTTGATCCATCAATTCTTACTTTCCGGTAGCCGATTTTTGTTTTTGCGAACTCAATTTCCTTTCCCGTAGGTTGGCGCACCTGCTTAGTTCCAAATTTGTAGGTGCCCATTGTTAGTGCGCCGATGGTCGGGTCGAAATGCCCGTTCGTTTGATCAGCTACGTGCAGGGCGAGGACCATGCATTGCTCGGTAAGCGAAGACATTTCGCCACCACCGTCGCGGTTAAGCCTAGCGACTTCGGAGTCGGTCTTATAACTTGAAAGTAGATCTTCCACTTCGCGAAACACACTGAACACAGAATCTGCATGCGCCACTTGCTCATCGATGAGGGAAACAGAAACGAAGGTTCCCATGTGAACCTGAGTTCGATTCACGAAAAACGTTTTCTCCGTCCGAGGCTTCGTCGACGCGCAGCCTAATAAACAAACTATGTTTATTCCAAGAAGACTCAAAATCAGCTTCATTTGCCTAACCTCAGTGCTTAGTGGTTTCGTGAAACACTAGCACAGGGCAATGAGCCCGGCGAACGATCTGACGCGCGACGCTTCCCGTAATAATACTTGAGACAGGCCCCGACTGACTACAGAGCGCAATAACGTCGATATCTGAATTCTCCGCCATCTGCAGAACCGCATCCCCGACAAGACCCGGCTGATCGATAATTTCAATGCTGGCTTGAACTCCCGCAGCGAGGGCCTCCTCCTGCCAAACTTGAAGCTGCTGCTTTCTTTCCGTGCTTTCTTTTTCAAAATACTGCGACAGCGTAATCCAGCCACCACCCGCCATATAAACGCCGCTTTGAACGATAGGCTCGATCGGATCAGGAAGTTTATGCGCAATGACGAGCTGCGCTCCCCAGCGCTTGCACCGATTAACGAGTTTTACAAAAGCTGACTTTGAATTCCCCGATAAATCCGTAGGAAATAAAATGCGGCGAATGGAATCCGGAGGCGTCGTATGGGGATTCACACAGAGCACTGGAACCTTACTAAACATTAAAAGCGATTCCGCAAAACTTCCTAGCAAGAAGCGATCTAATCCTTTTCTTGCGTGAGTTTGAACGACGATAAGGCTGCGATGCTGTTTCTCGGCGTCGAGGGCAAGTTTTTTGACGTCACCGCGCAAAGAGGCCTTTTGGTTTACCAGAATTCTAACTGGCATGATCGTTTCATCGTAATACTCCGCTAAAACAGTTTCCGCGGCTGTCTCAGCCAAAGGCTTATACTTCTTTACCCAAGGGCCGGAAAATTCGCCAGACCAGTTGAGGCCATCCGGCGAGAGCACATAAACCGGCTCAACCGTTGAGTCTTCAATTTTCGCAATGTAATCAAGAAATCGAGCCCAAGGAGTTAGGTCTGCCGTTGGTTTTGAAAACGGGTCGAATGCCCAAGCCACTTTTGCTGTGTCGTTCTTTTCCATGCGATGAACCTCCGTCGGCTCAATACTGAGCAATACGCATTCCATCGGTTACTGGGACTCTTTGCCCCTTATAGACTTAGTTTACACCGCCGCAAGCTCGCGTGGCTTGCCGAACGTCGTCGAGAGTCCTACAACCAAGCTTATTACAATGCGACGTCACGCATGCCCCCGAGACAGTCCCAGTGCATGCCATATTAACATCTGCTACGTCACTTGCATTTCTGCAACCAATGAAGCCACAGGCAGCAGCCGCACACGAATGATCACAAGCACCTTGGCAACTCGCGCCAACCGTTTTGATCGCGGCCATTCCAGCGCAAGCGCGCTCGCCGATGATCCCACAAGAGCTAGATAAACAATTGCCTGTGGTGTTGTTCATGCAAGCGTCTTCCACATCTTGGACCGCAGCAGCCCATCGGCATGCACCTTTGTCACCGCCAAGTAGCGCGCAACCAGTCGATACGCAGGTCGGTCCTTCTTCAAGCGAAGTGTCTCGACCGCAGACGAAGCCGTTTGGCGGTGGTCGTTTGGCTAAGGCAAAGGAACTAAACACTGTGCATGAGACTAAGACGGCAAGTAACAATGTCTTCATAAATCCCCCCGGATTACAAACGTCATATATTAGAGGACTTGCGGACGCTAGCGCCATTTTACGGCAAAGCCTTGAACTCTTTTCCTGACTCAAAGCTCCATTAGCCCGTGAACTGCGCCTAAAGCGTGGCACCACCATTGCCATTAGAGTCCTCCGGACGCATTTGGAGGAAATTAACATGGAACTGATTTTAAAGAGTTTTGCAGAGGGCGGATTTTGGATGTACCCGATTTTGGGAGTTCAGATCGCAGCCGTGGCCATCATTATCGAGCGTACAGTCGCATTATTCGTAAAGCGCTCAATCTCAACCCGATCTCTAGTGGGGATCTTTGAGGAAGATATCAAAAAGGGCAACCTGAGCACGGTTTTAAGAAAGGCCGAAAGCCTGCCTTATGATTCAGCCCTGCGCAAAGTCGTCGAAGCTGGAACTACAGCTGCCATCAATATGGGTGGACGAGAAGAAATCCAAGCCAAAATGGACGAAGTTCTTTACCACGAACAAGGCCGTCTTGAGACTCGAGTTGAATTCCTAAGCATGCTCGGAAACGTAGCAACACTTATGGGACTTCTTGGAACGATCGTTGGTATGATTCGCTCATTCGCTGCTATCGCGACTGTTGATCAGACGACGAAGGCCACAATGCTGGCGCAAGGTATTTCTGAGGCGATGAACGCAACCGCATATGGTTTGATCGTAGCGATCCCAACTCTTGTTATGTACTCAGTTCTTCAGAACCGCGTGCACAAGATTTCGGATGACATGACTAAGTCAGCGCTTCGTTTGTTTAACCTTCTCGGGTTTCATCACGAGAGCGTACCTACTAAGAAGACTGTATCCGGCAAGTAATATTAGTGCCGCCTAAGCGGCGCTAAGACATTAGGTTAGTGCCGCCTAAGCGGCACTTTTGGTTTGAAGGGACAAAGCTATGATTCCGCAAAGTAATAAATCAGGGCGCAGAAATTTAAGTTTCGAACTAAATCTCGTCCCATTCATCGACGTTCTCTCTACTTGTATCTGCTTTCTCCTCGTTACTGCGGTGTTCATCCAATTGGGCACTGTAAATGTGAAGCAAGCGATCGGTGACGGAGCGGCAGTGCAAAAGAAAGATCAGCCAGCCATGTGGCTGCGTCTGCATGAAGACGGCGCCATTCAAGTGACGGTAAAAAACGTGAAGCGATCAAACGCCAGTGAATTCACGATTTCAGCCTCTGGCAGTGAGCCCAATTGGGAGCGCTTCGCGCAGTCGCTTGTTACTGTGAAGCAAAAGTATCCGACCCTTGTGACCGCACTTGTTATGCCTGCGGCCAAGTCCCGCTATGACGAAGTGATTCAGGCTATGGATTTAATCAAGAAGGGCGAATTCACCCAAGTGGGAATCGCTCCTCTGTAAAAACGGAGTTTTTTTGAGTATGGGACACACAAGCTTTCTAAAAAATAAAGTACTCTACTCCCCTCTCGCGAGCCAGTCGGCGCTTCGGCCCCAAGGCCGCCGCGGTCGACCAAGCATGGGCTCTTCCTTGATGCTGACTTCGCTCGTCGACGCCTTTTCGATTCTTGTGATTTTCTTGATGATGAACTCATCGACCGACCAGAGCGACTTTCAAGTTGATAAAGGCCTAGTGCTGCCAAAAGCTACTCAAGCCGTAGCAACTTTAAAAACCGCTACAGTTAAACTGAATGGCGGAAAATTAAGCGTAAACGATAAGCCTGTAACTTCAGAAGGTTTAGCCGCCGCCCTTAAGGTGGTTCGTGATCAGCTCAAGGCATCTGGCAGCACAGCTGTTGATAGCTTAGTTGTCATCGCCGACCGCGATCAGGATTTTCTGACGTTGAATCCAATTATCGTTGCAGGTTCACGCGTGGGCTTCAGCGAATTTAAATTCGCCGTTGAGCGGAACGAAAAGTAGTCTCGTCTAAATCTGGGTTAGTTACGCGAATTTAAAATCGATATGGGAGCTTAAGATGAGACTTGTCCTTTTGTTTGTAACACTGATGTCAACTTTCGCCTATGCGGGCGACTTTAACTTCAGCTCAAAGATTGAGCCCAGTTTTCGAATACCCAGCGCAACCGTGGTTGGACTCACTAACATTACTTATGATGGATCGCCGATTCTTACAATTTCTCCAGATGATAAGTTTAAACTGAATTCCTTAAAGGTGGCGTATGAATCAGCCCGCAGAAGTGGCGACATCGAAAAGGCACGTACTATAGGCTTAGAGATTGACGCAACAAATCCTGTTGAAAAAAACTTTGGGATTCTCTGTCGAAAAATGGGCTTCAAGCAAATCGTCTCTGGTGGGGGCATTTCGATTAACGCGATGAAACTCGGATTACCGGGTCGATTTGCCATGGTTCAAAATGGGGAACTGGTTGTTACAACAGTAACTCAACAGAACCCTGTAGGCGCGCAGCTTTCAGTCGTTACGGGATTAGCTTGTACCACAAAATAATGGACAGTCTCGACAGCTGTGAGAACAAAAATGGTTTTCACGTGTACCGCTTAGTTTGAACATATACCTCCTGAATTGGCAGGCACAAATATTTTTCTTACCTCTAATTTTTATTGACTGACTTACGTGCATTCCAATTTGGCCGTTATTTTATTCTATCTTGATTTTTGTTTTGAACTTGGTTTTTTCCCGAAATCGCCAGCCACAATGTCGTTTAAGCTTAACCTCGAGCCCGTCTATGTCGTGCTTTGCGGCCTATAAAAATCCAAGCTCAAAAATATGTGTTAGGTTTCTTTTAAATCCGCGAAGGAGGAATCTAATGTCATCAGTGCTTGATAAAAACCAGCTCCAGTTGCATGAGCGCGCGATCCAGTTAAGTCGGGAATTCCGCCGTGTGGAAAGTGAGCTCATATTGATCATTGGCGAAATCGATCAACAAACGTTTTTCAAACGACTGGGCTATGCTAGTCTGTTTACTTATGCCGTTGGCGCGTTGGGACTAAGTGAGGCTAATGCTTACTCCTTTATTTCTGTGGCTCGCAAGAGCCGCGAAATTCCGGAACTAAAAACCGCGGTCATTGAACAAAAAATCACAGTTGCCAAGGCTAGTCGAATCGTGGCCGCGATTACTAAGGAGAATGCGCCCGATTTAGTTAAATTTGCAGAGACGCACACTACCCGCCAAACTGAAATTGAAGTGGCGCGCCTTCAGCCAAGCGCTGCGGTTTCAGATAGAATTAGGTTTAAGGGAGAGGATCTTGTTCAACTTGAATGCGGGATCACAAATGGCACTCATGAAAAACTTGAACGGGTAAAGTCAATTTTAGCGGCTAAGGGTCAGTTTAGCCTGGATAAAGTTCTATCAGAGGTTTTGGACGATTACTTACAACGGCATGATCCAGTTAAAAAGGCTGAGAGAGTGCTCGCAAAGAAGCCGAAAACTACAAAACTCTGCACGCTCAGAGTTCGGCCTGGTTCAAAACGAATCCCGCTTCCCGCCCGCACCAGACATCAGGTTCACGCACGAGATCAAGGTCGCTGCACTCATACTAATGAAAACGGCGAGCGCTGTGGGAATGATCGGTGGATTGAACTTCACCATGTCCAACTCGTAAGCAATGGGGGTGGCAATGAGGTGGAAAACCTAACGATACTTTGTGGTTTTCATCATGATTTGGTGCACCAGTTGAGTTTGCCGCTGGTTTGAGAGGCTGTGTATAGTCATTGGCAGCGGAACGTTCGTGCCGGACGACTTGGGACAACACCAGCGACGTCGCGGGGGAAACCGGCCTATAAGATTTACTTGTCAGAAGATTGGATGTCGCTCCCTCTCACCACTTAGAATAATCTTATCAAGACTTATTGAAATTTAAACTTTGGAGCTATCGCTATGAAACTTTCCACTTGGTTCCTGTTCGGCATTTCAGCGCCAATCTTATTTAGCACTCAGGCACACTCCGCCGACTGTGAGGCACATGTGAAGCCTGTAGAATCCCCGTCAGAACTGCCCGGCCTTCCTAACAGAGGAACGCCAGTGAATCTTAAAAAATTAGGCGATCCATACGAAACTTTTGTTCTAGAAGACTCGCATCCAAGCCTCGCCGGCTATCAAAGCATCGTAAACATTTATCCGAATGTGAATTTGGTCACCGCTCGGATCGACAATAGCGCTCAAGCGCGACACCTCTCCTTCACGGGCGGGCTAGATGCTACAGGCAAAATTACCTTCCGCTTTCAGCTTTCTAAAGATGAATTTCTAGATGTCCGTTGTCAGAAGACAAGTCGATTAAAATAGATATGGCAAATTACGCTAAGTAATTTTTAGGCCACGCAAGCAATGCTCGCTCATCAGCTGCCTAAAGATCGAACTTACTGTAAACGTTACCAGGATATTATTTGAAGAGTCACAAGTCTTTTAGTTTGAGTTACGTTAATCACCAACTCAATGAAAGGTCCTTTATGAATAAGTTGAATGTTCTGATGACTGCACTGTTGCTTATGTCAAATCAAAGCACTGCATTTGCGAAGGCAGATGATGCATCGATTTCAAAATTTATAAGAGGCACCGTGTGTCGGGCGATTGACGCAAAATATCCCAACTCCCTAGTCGGTATCGATGGCCGTCCAGGCTGGCTTGTATGCCGTGAAGGTGGCGCACGCTTTACTCGCCCAGAACCTCAGGCAGATCCAACCTACCTTGCAATTGCTGCGAATATTAGGGCGGGGAATCCAATGTCTTGCGTTGCACGTGTTCAGCAGCCATCTCGGGCTAAGACCCCTGGCATTATTGTGGCTTGTTGGCAGTAGGCCCATGAGAACGCTTGGCTAAAGCTCTTTTATGGATTCGAAAGCGATCTTTATAAACAACCTTAGAAGCCGACCAGAGCACCCCTACGCTTTAACCAAGCACACGCTCGAATTCCCGCACAAATCGTAAACGGGGTCATCCTTTTGGTTGCCGGGAATTACCCGCGATGTTCATTGTAGCCTTGGTGTTCGCTGCTGAAATTCTGGACGACTACTTGAGACGCCATGATCCAGTTAGAAAGGCCGAGCGTTTCCTTGCGAAAAAGCCGAAAACCGAAAGGCTCTGCGCGCTCAGAGTTCGGCCCGGTTCGAAGCGAACGTCCTTTCCCGCCCGCACCAACCATCAAGTTCATGCCCGAGATCGAGGTCGATGCACTCATACTAATGAAAATGGCGATCGTTGTGAAAATGATCGATGGATAGAACCGGCCAAAACCATTCCTTTTTTGTCACTGTATACTTCCTATGCAGCTCTGATCCTGTGTATTGGTTCAGGTGTTGCTTAGGTACCGGCACTTCGAATGCAATGGAGTGTAGAATGACAAAAATCATTTGTTTGATCGGGCTAATGTTGAGTCAAGCTGCACCGGTTTCCGCGCAGTCGGCCCACTTTCTTGATCAATCCAAACTCGTGGCAATTGCTGATCGAGTCGTAGTGTTAGCTACCCAAGAACGTATGGACTCTTCGGCCGAAGAGACCGAGTTTTTTGACCGTATAGCCCGAATACATAAGGCGGCTGCAGAAGATAAACTCGATTTTAGAGAACAAATGGCTTTGAAGGCGATTAATTTTCTTGGTGTTCAGCCCAGTCGAACAGGTGTCGGATATTGTTTGGGATTCGTTCTTACTCCCACGGTCATCCTAACTGCGAAGCATTGCAGCTTGGGCTTTAGATCATCCTCTGCTCCCGGATACGTTCTAAGATATGATCTGAAAACAAATGAGTGGAAGATTTCCAGATTCTCTCAGCAAATGATCACCATGGGTCCCATACCCAAAACTAATCATCCTATTGGTCTATGGACCACCGGTCCTGATATTGCGCTCGTCAAAATTGATTCATCTCAGCCGGTGGATATTTTTAAGAATGAATATGATTTTCAGGTCGAGCCACCAAAGAATGCCGATCGATGTTTCGCATTCGACTGGTACAACTTCCCACAGAATTTGAAGTCACTGAGTGTCGACAGCCCCGAATTAATGGCCGCAGTGACGGGAGTGTGGGATCAAACCGATCGCACTTTCTTCACCCGTTATATGGGACTCGGAATGGAACTATTTGATCGTGCGGGCAACTACGAGACTACGACGATGAAAAAGCCGGGTCACATAAAGCCCGGAAACTCGGGCGGCTCTGTTGTTTGCGTAAATGACAGCAAGAGAATTTCAATATCCGCAGTCGTTAGCTCAGGCAAACCATTTAACGAAAAATATGTCGGCCTGAGCCTCATTAATGCGCAGGTTCAAGCTTGGATCCAACAGAATTTATAGTAGACCGGCCAAAACCATCGGCCAATGTATCTGGGTTGCTCATGCCGGTCGTAGGATCAAATTGGGCCCTTACCTTGCATAATTGAAGGCAAAACTGCCCGTAGGCGAAAGAGGTCGACGTTGATTCGCTCTGAGCGAAATTTTTGGTGCCGCTTTTTGGCGTTGGCGATTGTCTTGGCCGGCTTTTGTCATGGACTCAGCGCTTCGGCAAAGGACAGACGCTTCGAAACTATCGACCTCGAATGCGCCAAATTATTGGGCGCGGAACCTGAAGTCATAGCCTTAGACAGCAGTATTCAGATCCTTAAAAACGAAGACGTAAGAAAAAGGGTCTTTGCTAAGGTCAATTCAACCAAATTCAAAGTGATGGGCGACTTTTCGGATCCCATATTTCTTAGCACGATTGAACAGATGCAGACAGAGTTGGCGAACGTCGACGACCGCTTGAAAAAGGCTGGATATTCGTGGCTTTTTCGCAAGACTCTGAGCCCGTATAAGGCGCTACTCACTACAGCCCTATTGCTTCACCGTTTGAACCCGAGTTACCATGGTACTTTGTCCGTAGGACTGAAATTCACTGCATTCATGAGCCTAGTAAGTTTTCTCGAAAAAGGAATTGGCGAAGACATTTGGGCATTGACCAAACCGGCAAGCTGGACCGAGCCTGCGTTCAATGAGGCATTCAGTTTGATCCTAATTTCGTTTCTCAATGCCTCTTTTGCGAACCACAATGTACAGGCTGCGATTGAATTCTCGGCAAGCACTGGAATATTATTTCTGCCGACTTTAGCACCGCTTAGTGAAGCGCACTTCAATCGTCTGTGGGCTCGCCGCATATTTCCGATTGGGCTTGCAGCTCGGCCGGTAAACTTCGATGGGCAAATAGCCGTGCTGCGATATCCCAAGCACGATTTCGACCACGCAATATTTATGTTTAATAGCAATTCAGCCGATCTCGACCTATTCTCAGGCGCTGGCCAATTTATTAAGTTAAATTGGACCCATCGCTTTATACCCCATCGCGACTTAGTCCAATTTAAAACCCAAACGCAGAGTGCCGAGATATTAGATCTCCCCATATTAAATGAGCTCGAGCGTTTCCGGATGGATGAATTAGTTGTGCCAGAATCCGGGATATCTCGTGATATGATTGAGGAAGCATTTTTTAGCATTCGCCATGAGAATTATAAGTTACCCGGAAGCTCCAGATTTATGGCCGCTGCAATCTCTAACGTTCAAGAATTTTTCAAAAATGAAGATAGTTGGAACATCGAAAAGAACAGGTGGCGAATCGCGCAAATGTGGCTCTATCTTCGATGGGCGCGCTCCATTCCGGAACTAAAGGCGGCCATTATTCCTTCCGAAGTCGAAGAACGAAAACTTCGCGAATTCGGATTAACTTTTTAAGGCGTTTAATTACCTTTTGGATGCCGGGAATTACCTGCGGACGTCGCGGGTAGGCTTGAGGCAATCAATCGCGATAATGCTTTTAATTGTGTTTCACACAGCTCAATTGGACCGATATTAATTGGCGCGCATTTTTTCTTCCTTATACTTTTTCTTGACCGACTTTCGCGCATCCCAATTCGGGCGCTGTTCAATTTAATTTTGAATTTTTCATTGAAAGCGATTCTGCATTCGAATTGACCGTTATACTAACGTTTAAGCTTAACAGCGAGCCCCGCAATGTCAGGCTCGGTGGTATTGAGAAATTCATACCCAAAAGCGTGTGATAGATTCTCTGTTCAAATCCGCGAAGGGGGAATCTTATGTCTTCAATGCTTGATAAAAACCAGCTCGAGCTTCATGAGCGCGCGCTCCAGTTAAGTCGGGAATTCCGCCGAAAGGAAAGTGAGCTCATATTGATCATAGGCGAAATTGATCAACAAAAGTTTTTCAAACGACTGGGCTATGCTAGTCTGTTTACTTATGCCGTTGGCGCGTTGGGATTAAGTGAGGCCAATTCTTACGCATTTATTGCTGTAGCTCGCAAGAGTCGTGAAATCCCGGAGTTGAAGATCGCTGTGATTGAGCAAAAAATCACAGTCGCTAAGGCTAGTCGAATCGTGGCCGCGATTACTAAGGAGAATGCACCCGATCTAGTTAAATTTGCAGCGGCGCACACTACCCGCCAAACTGAAGTTGAGGTGGCGCGTCTTCAGCCAAGCGCTGCGGCTTCGGATAGAATTAGGTTTAAGGGAGAGGATCTTGTTCAACTTGAATGCGGAATCACAAAAGGCACTCTTGAAAAACTTGATCGTGTAAAGTCAATATTAGCGGCTAAGGGTCGGTTTAGCCTGGATAAAGTTCTATCGGAGGTTCTGGACGATTACTTACAGCGGCATGATCCAGTTAGAAAGGCGGAGCGTGTCCTTGCGAAAAATCAAAAAACCAAAAAATTCTGCGCGCTCAGAGTTCGGCCGGGATCGAAACGAGCACCGCTTCCCGCTCGCACCAAACATCAGGTTCACGCACGAGATCGAGGTCGATGCACTCATACTAATGGAAAAGGCGGTCGTTGCACGAATGACCGATGGCTTGAACTTCATCATATCCAGCCTGTTAGCAGAGGGGGCGGCAATGAGGTCGAAAACCTAACGACGCTCTGTGGTTTTCATCATGATTTGGTTCACCAGTTGAGTTTGCCGCTGCTTTGAGGGGCGAGGATCACCCGTAGGCAACTGAGCAGATGTGATGAGCCGCGTGGAACCTCGCCCTTGCGAGTGATCCCGAACCGGGCGCCCGCGGGGCGCGCCGAGTGACTCAATTCGCCTCGTCTTTTACCCCGAGCTGGGTCTCGCAATTGCAAAGACAATCCTCATGAAGATCGTCGCTACAATCCTCACGCTACTGTTTAGCTTTAATTCAAACGCTCAGAGCGTTTCAGCTCAAAACAGCAATCACTCCATTTTAGGTTTAATGGCCTGCCAAGCGGCGCTTTCTCGCTCTCACGATGTTTTCGATATCGGCCGGCTTGAAGCCATGAAAGTTCAGGCGGAGCCGGATTCAACCACATTTCTTTATCCAACTGGTTTGATTGCAAGTTCGATGGGGGAAGTCGTGGAGCTGCGCGGGCCACATTACGTCCACCCCACCGGGTTTTATAAATCTTCGATGGGATTGAGCGCCAAGGACTTTCTCGTCGAAATGCTTGGGCAAAAGCCGAGAGGCCTTGGTCAACGCATCTTGATCGCTCATAGTGGCGGCGGCGCATTGGCCAAAGGACTTAGGGAGCGAGGCTATTTGGCATTTAGTGCTGAAACCTCCGTCTCCCTCGAGCAAGCACAGTCGGGAAATTACCTACTCGCAGAGCCCACTTGGTCGATAGCCAAAGACCTCTCATTTGACATCATCATCGCCTGGTATGGCCCCGTGAATCGCATCCTTGATATGGGTGCCACCGAATTGACCCAGATACTCAACGAATATGAGCGAATTCTTTATCCCGGATCCAAAGTGATTATTGGTCCATTTCCCACCGACGAAGCCTCACAAGTTGAAAACAGAATTAAGTTATTTCCCCGCTGGAAAGTGAAGCCCTCACGGGAATTCAAAACCGGCCAAGACAAATTAAAGGTCGTTGAACTTGTTTCTCCCTTAAGTCCCCGTTAATACTGGCCAGGGCACCAGCGCCAATTTGCGGCACCGCCACACAAAACTTTCAACGAATTCACCTTCTTAAGGCGTAGAACACCCCTCCCCACTGGCACCCCACTTGCCTATTGCATTGGAGTTGGGCGGACTTTTGTCCTCTCCAAACCAGAGGTGTTGGTTGTGAACGTTTCATGTATTGCGATGACATTGGCGTTAAGTTTCGCTCTGCCGGCTGCGGCTGAGCGCATGAACGTCAATACTCATTCGATCGTTATCAACAAGCTTGAAGGTGCCTTAAGTGGGTTACCGGCAAAGACTACTGAGCACCGCTCGATTGCCGTACGCCTAGCGGACCTTTACGCCGATCGCGCCCGTTTACTTTTACTAGCCAAACAAGAGCCTAAAAAAGACCGGCAGCGAGCAATTGTTCTTTACGCTCAAGTCGTAGATCAGCTTGATACGGCGGCACAAGGTCCAGTTTTATTGCAACTCGCTCATTTACAAAATCAAAATGGTGAAATTTCTAAGGCAATTAAGAACTTGGATCGCGCAACAACGAAAAAATATGCCCAAGACATTTCAGCCCGTGCCAATGCACAGCTGGGCGAAATTCGCTTTCGAAAAGCCGAGTTTTCAGTCGCTGAAGGCCACTTCAAAAAAGCTCTACAAAACGAAACTATCCAAAACCGCGGCTTCATCACTTACCGATTAGCCTGGGCTCAATTAAACCAAGGCAAATCGCAAGTCGCGACAGCCACATTAATTCATCTTTTAAAAACTCCTGATCTTTTGACTGTTGAAAATCAAGAAGGCGTCGTTTTCGACGACTCCTTCCATGAAGATATCACTCGTGATCTCGTTGTCTTTTTGGCTCGTGGAAACGTCAGCGATAACGAACTCGAGACTCTTCTAGAGTTAACTCCAGAAAAAATGCGTAAAGAAAACCTTTACGCCTTTGCCAATGAGCTAGAGCGCCTTGGCAAGAAGTATTCGGCAACACTTGCTTGGCGCGCTTATTACGGAGAAGGTGGCACGACGCCATACGAAGCTTTAGAAACTCAAGTGCGCGTGGCCCAACTTCAATGGGATATGGGCCGAAAATCAGAAGCGCTTGAAGAATATGGCCAAGCGTCTGAGTTGTGGCGCAAAAAAGGTTGCACGGATGACGTGAAATGTCCTGAACTCGCCAAGCGCTTCAAAAACTTCGTCACAACCTGGAATCGCGTTGAAAAGGACAAACCTTCTTCAAACTGTTTAGCTGCTTATAAGTACTACCTCAATGTTTTCGATCAAGATCCAGAGATGTATTATAAGGCGGCTACGGTTGCTTACTTAAATAAGAATCATAAAGAGGCTGCAGCTCTTTTTGCCAAGTCCGCCATTGTCGCAGCCGAACTTGTTCGCCAAGGACAATCCGTTAACAAAGAACTCCTTGAAGCATCCTTAATGCAACAGATCGAATCGGCAGAATTGACCAAAGATAAGACCGCCCGCCTTAGCGCCTACAACACTTATTTAGAGCTGAATCCAAAAGGTACTAAATCCGTTGAAGTGCACTATCAGAAAGCTCATGTGATTTACGAAATGGGCCAGCATGATCAGGCCTTTGCCCAATTTAAAGAAATCGCTTTTGAAAACCCCAATGATCAGCGTGCTCTTCGTGTTAAAGCTGCGGACTTGGCCCTTGATTGCTTAGCTGCAATGAAGAAGGATCAAGATATCTTCGAATGGGCGCCCAAGTTTTCCAAAGCCTATCCAGAACGACTGGCAGAATACGCAAAATTGCAGCGTCAGGCTGTTATTCTCATGGCAACACGAATTCTTGATAAAAAGGATGCGAGCCAAAGCGAACTTCGCCAAGAACTCGATAAACTTAAAGTAATGGATACGAAAATCGCGTCAAAGGACGAGCAAGTCCTCATCTTTAAGAACCGCGTCGCGATTGGCGTTCGCTTGCAGGAGCTCGATGAAATCAATACTGCAAGTCACGCGATGCTCACAATCAAAGGTTTGAGCAACAACGACAAAGACTTGAGCCTTCGTAACCTGGCCTGGGTTGCTGAACTTAAACTCGATTTCAAATCCGCAATCAAATTTACTCGCCAAATGAAAGACGACAAACTTGCCAAAGACGATGGTCACTTACGTTTGGCGATGTTAACGGAGTTAGCTGGCCAAGACGCGACGAAAGAATATCACAAAGCGCTAAAGGCCACGAACTCAAAAGATAAGGCGATGAGCATACGCGCGACACTTGTCCGCCGTGCGAGCCGGCCTTGGCCTGTGCTAGAAGAGCACGCCCCACAGCTCTCACGAAATTCTCAATTGATCTCAACCTTGCTCCTTGAAGTTTACGGCAAACAGGGCAATGACAGCAAAGCCAAGTCATTCATTAAGCGCTATGGTTTAAAGAAATCTTCACTCGCTAAGCTCTTCAGTCGCCAAGATTTCTTTGCCGCTTGGAAGATCGAAGATCGCAAACTGGGCCAACATAAACTCTACGTTCGCTCCGATGCTCTATTGCAAAAAACTTTGACCGAGCGAATCGCAAAACTTAACCGTCTTGATTACTTAGGGCGTGAAGCCTTACAAATGGCCGACTGGGCCGCGCAGCTTGCGGTTCTTACAACTGTTTCGCGCGAAAACAGACGACTCTACGATGATCTTTTAAAACTCCCAGCTCCTCATAGCCTTAAGAAAGATCAGCGCCAACAGTACTTGAGCCTATTAAAAGCTAAAGCCGAACCCTTTAAAATTCGCGCCCAAGAAGCAAGCCAGAAACTCAAAGAGTTCCATGACAATGACACCGCGGTCGAGGAAATGGTCTTCGCCCTTAAAAATTCCCAGGGCAAGGTTCGCGACTTGCTAGCAAAAGACGTAAAAGTAATTTCACGACTTGCCTCTAATTCGCAAAGACGGCAGCTTGAAAATGCAACTGAGGCTGAACGTAGCAGCCCTTCCACTTTAGATATCGCCCGCGCCAAATCGCGTTTAGCAAACGACCCGTTTGATACGAGCGTGGCGCAAGACCTTAAGAATATGGCCGATCGCCGCGGCGACACTACAATGGTGGCATTTCTCGACGCGCGCATTCAACAGTTGAAAAAAGGAGTCCAATAATGACGCGAATTTTTATTTCGCTCATTCTGATTCTTAGCTCAGGGTTGGCATTTGCCGGCTCTACGAAAGTCAAACCGAGCGATCGGTCGAGCTCTCTTCGTACAGACTTCACCTTTACCGCGAGCGATGTTGGTGGAAAATACCAAACTCCCGGCGAAGCGATTACCACGGTAGAAAACGAAAAAGCCTTGATGGACCTCATACAACCCCGACGGGAATTCAAGGACCGATTACGTAAATCGGTGACGCAAAGGTAGGATGATTATGAAAAGTGCATTGGTCATTGAAAACACAAAGGGACAGGTCGTTCGGACCATTCAGTGGAATGAGTCGGACGTTGTTGTCTACCTCAATCACTTTACGGGCCGTATTGATCTTGCAAATAATCTCAAAGACCTCGAAGACGTCGATTTCCATTACACTGTATTAGGTGAATTGACGCGCCAACAACTAGAGGCCGAGGGCTTCTCATTAAATGGACGTGGTCATTTGAAACTAGTGACTGAGTTCGATAAACTCGCCAGTCTAGTTAAATTAGAGAACGACAGTCCAGAAGAGATGAAGGTCATCAGCAAATGGACCGCGATTTCACACGGCATCTTGGTTCTCCTTATGTTGATCGGCAGTTTCATACTCGGAAAATTACAGCCCGAAGAGCCGCCCATCGTTACCGTTTTCCACCAAAACGAAATTCTCCAGGAAAAACGACCGACTGTAAAAATGGCGGAGAAGAAAATTGAACGCCAAACTTTTAAAGCTAAAGTTTCTAACCGCACAGTTAAGCCAAAGACGATAAATGTCGCGCGCAAAACTCCTTCTAAAGTTCGCTCACAGGTTTCCATCAGCAAAGTTGGCGCTCTTGGCGCACTTGGTGGAATGAAAAACGGCCTTAAAGGAAGTGCGGGCTTTAATGTGAACGCAACGAACGCATCACTTGGAACAAGTGTAAAAGAGATGGGTAAAGGCGGAGCTGGTGGTTTCGAACGTGCCGCTCACGGCCCAGGCCTTATCTCAGGACCCGTTGGAACTGGCGGAGCTAAGGGCACTGGCGGATACGCGACTCGCGGATCTGGTGGCGGCCGACCTGGTTACGGCAATATGTCGATGGTTGGTGGCTCGGAGGGTTACTTCTTGCCTCTTGAAGAAGAAGCTCTAATTGAAGGCGGATTAGATAAAGATCAAATCGCAGCAGTTGTGCAACGTCATCTTGGTGAAGTCATCTATTGCTACGAAAAAGGCCTTCAAGTTGAAAAGTCGCTCGCTGGACGAGTCAACATGAACTGGGTCATCGGTGCCGGCGGCCAGGTGTCAACCGCACGTGTTCAACAATCAAGTTTAAAATCGTCTTCGGTCGAAGGTTGCATCTTAAGCAAGCTTCGTAACTGGAGATTCCCGAAACCGATCGGTGGCGTGAACGTTAAAGTCACTTATCCATTCCTGCTTAGACGGGTTGGATAATGAGGAGAATAAATATGGGCAAACTAACTCTTAAATGGACAGGCCTCTTCGCTGCCGCTCTTGTTGCGGTTGCTTGTGACCGTCAATCAGATCCAATGAAAGATTATCCTGAGTTGGCTCGCGATGTACCGGTTGCCCAGGCAAAAGAAAATGACCAGACTTTCGACGGGCTACTCTTTGACATTCGAGTGCAAGGTAAACGAGGCAACATCTCTGAGCTTCAGTTTGAAGAAGGCAAAGAGACGACCTACACTGTCCTTGTTCGCGGATTCATGAAAGGCCTCGACTATAAATTAGTGCCCCATGATTTCCCCAAAGACGGTCCTCGCTTAGAGTCGACCTCACGCAAAGACACTTATTTAATTAAGTGGGCTCCCGCCAAAGGTGCTATCCCCAAAGGACTCACCAGCCAATCCGTAGAAGTAAAATTGGAGTTTGCAATTGATTCGAACTCTTCAGCAGCGGCTCGGGTGGCGTTTGAGCGAGATAAACGCGATCGATTGACGAACTACACTTTGACAGTCAGTCTTCCCGACTCTGAGCCTACAATCAAAGTAGTGGGCCTCGACAAAACAGAATACAAGAAATATGATGTTGTCGATTTCACCGTCGAAGTCACTGACGTTAACGCTTCCAAGGCTCGCCAGCCGCGCGTTTCCATCGATGCCGTTCGTAACGAATCTAATGAAGTAAAGACCTATCCCCTAGTTGCACTTTTCGATCACGCAAAGGGTGCACGCTTTGAAAACAACAAATGGATTTTCCCCTTCAAGCTGGACACTTCCTTCGTGAAGGAAGAGTACATCCGCCCGAACTCAGGCTACGCAACTGGTGAGTTCTTAGTTTACGTCGTAAACCCAGCAAGTCGAAAAGACGCTGAGCTTAAAAAACGCATTAAAGTCGTTCCGCCCCAAGGAGCAGTACAATGAAATCAGTAAAATTCGCGGTTCTTAGCATGATCCTTGTGAGTGGCGCGGCCTTCGCCGACTTGGATACAGATTTAAATGGCCTTGGCGGAAATAAAGATCTCATTCGTCGAGCAAAAGGCCTGGATCCAAAAAATCGCGTCTCTGTCGTGCAAAACCGCTCAGTTGATCGCGACTTCCGCCTTGAGTTCGGCGTAAATGCAGGCGTGAACAGCGGTGGCGATCCTTATGTAAAAACCGATAGTATCGGTGGATCCGTTGATTTCCACTTCACTCCCCGCTGGTCTGTTGGTGGTCGCTACTACTCGCACAACAATACGTTAAGCTCCGAGGGTGAGCGCGTGTTCAAAGCTGCCGCTGCTTCGCGTGAACCTGGCACTGGTCTAAATCGTCGAGACATCGACTACGCCTCTGACACCACTTTAGGTGTGATCAACTGGTACCCGATGTATGGAAAATTAAATTTGTTTGATATGGGCATCGCGCAGTTTGATATTTATTTGCTTGGGGGCGGGGGCAGCGTAAGCCTCGCATCGGGTTCAGCCCCAACTTGGACTGCCGGCGTGGGTATGGGTTTTTGGTTGAACCAGCATTTCAGTACGCGTCTTGAGGCCCGCTATCAGTCATACGAAGACGAGATTTCTTCTGGATCTCGCCAGATCGACTTAACCGTTATTTCCGCTAGCATAGGATTTTTGTTATGAAGACCATTGCTTTCAGTCTCTTTACTTTAATGATCGGGCTTTCCAGTCACGCTAAAGTGGCGGAGCGGCAGTCGTTCATCGTCAAGAACACAAAAGAGCTGAAGGCCCTTGAGGCCAAGATGAAAAAGTCTGGTGGTGAGGAGAAAGCCTGGCTGCGATGGCAGCTTGCTCTAAACGCACCGTTGGTTGGCAATGCGAAACTTGGACTTGCAGCTCTTGATTCATTGATCACTTCAAGGCAAAAGCTGATCGCGGTTGATCAAATTGACCTCACTCGCGCGCGAATTCACTTCCAAGAAGGTAATTTTGAGGACGCCATCGACGCTTACCAAGCCGTTGGTAAAGCTTCTGAATATTGGTTTGAAGCCTTAGAAGAAGAGGCCTGGTCTTACATCCGTTTAGGACAGCCCGATAAGGCGACAGCAAAACTCGCAACTCTTCTTTCTCCCGTCTTTCAAACATGGGTCGGGCCAGAAACTTTTTTCGCAGCGAACTACACGGCGCTAAAGACTTGTGACTACCCGACGGTTTTCAAATACGGAAAGCAGTTTAAAGAGCGTCACATGAAGCGAATTAAGGAACTAGAAAGTTTATCAAAGACCGGCAATAATTCAGTGACTTCAACCGCACTCGCGCGCTTAGAGAGTGGCGAAATGAATTTCACTGCGTTTGCGAAAGAAGCCACGGCTATGCCACGCTTCTTTTGGCGCGATGAATTCTTGCGCCGTCATGTCGCTGACATCAAAGACGGCAAGGCTTCACCTAAAAATGCAGCAAAAGCCCGTAGCAAAATGGTTGCGCGACTAAAGGCGCTTGCAAAGTCAGAATTGAGTGAATATAAAACTGTGATCCAAAAGCTTCACATTATTGAAGCTGAAGCGATCCAACGCATGTACCTTGATGATTCATTAACGGGTGTTCGCCCAGAACTTGCCGAAACCAAGAGCGATCCAAACGTTTTAAGCTTCCCGCATGATGATGAAATGTGGATCGACGAGATCGACAGCTATCAAGCTAAAGTGAAAGAGTGTCCCCAACTTAAAGAGGCCAAGTATGACGTCAAATCTAATAACTAAATTAATAGTTATCGGTGCGGTTTGGGCTCTGACCGGCTGCGAAAGCAAGAGCAGCGACCTCGGCCAAGGCAAAATCGAGTATGGCGTGCGCAGCGCTCAGGCAGATCCCTTGAAGATTGATGTTAACGCAAATGTCGATATTCTTTTTGTGATCGATGATTCTGGAAGTATGAAATCGCATCAGACGAAATTTGTTCAGAACATCAATGAGTTTGTAAAAGAATTCGCGAAGAATAGCGTTATTGATTTCCATATTGGTGTCACGACCAATTGGGACTCCATCCGCTACGGTGAGTACGATGCGGAATCCAATCAAGTGGTCACGCGAACAATCGTTCCTTTCAAAGACCGTAACGGCGTTCAACAGTATGAAGAAGTTGGACACTTACGTCCGCTCAAGGCTCCGAAAGGGCTTGCTGAAGATGTGGCGCTTGCAGCACTTAAAGCACAGCCTGCAAATTACATCGTCAATGGTCCAAACTTTATGGACATTTTAAAAGATGCTCTTGATGTCGGAATTCGTGAATTTCAGCGGGCTAGTACGGACAAAGTGGATGCCAAGGGACCGGAAAATGAAGAGTTTTTCTCTCCCATCGCCGCGGCCATTAGGAGTCCAGTAGCTGACGGACCGAACAAAGGTTTCTTACGGCCTGGCGACGAATCTTTTCTAGTGGTGGTCATTGTAACTGATGCGACTGACGCGAGCTCGATCTCTGTCGGTCAATTGAACGGGTACTTGAAATCGGTCAAAGGTAAAGGCAACTACAGTGTATTCGGAGTACTGAACCTCAATGCTAAGGCATCTAAGGATTGCACATTCGACCCTGCGATGAATCGACCGCTGCTCAAGGACCCTGTTACCGGGTTGCGCGCGGATTCAATCATGGAGCTCGTCAGTATTACGGGTGGTAAGGCCCTGCATATGTGTTCGAATTACGCTAAAGAACTTTCTGAGATTGGTGCACTTGTTCGCGATCGCACCTTAAAGGAAATTATTGTGCCGGTACCCGCGGGCGCGTTGCTTGATTCAAATACTGTTGTCGTAAAATACGGCAAGGACACAGTTCCTTATGGACAGATCAATGGGTGGAGCTGGAACGTTGGATCTAAGTCCATCGTGATTCGCGGTGCAGCGAATTGGGAAGCGCAAAAGGATGCGAAAATATCCGTGGCTTTTGAGCCTGTTGATCCCTCACGCCGCTCGTCACATATCAAAGAGTAGTGCCAACATTTGCGCCGACCCGGTAGCATAAGAACCTCATTGGAGGTTCTTATGCGCTTCGTTTTATGGATAGCTCTAGGGCTCGGTTTCCTTGGCTGTAATTCTACCGATATAAAACCCGAAACTCCATTAACCCCTCCAGCGCCAACCTGGAATTCACCTGTTAATTCTGTAACCGTTATGACGTTCAGCGTGCAACGAGAGACCACACTTGAGCAATTAGGCGATTCTATTCGAGCCGGCCGCAATGGCATAGGGCCCGACATTTTAATTTTAGGGGAAGTTAAAAGTAAGGCGTTCTTGCGCCGATTAGTCGACGAAGAGCTAAAGGGCCTAGGTTATACGTCAATAATTTTAGTTGAGGGAAAGCGCTCGCACAGGCCCCATGTCGCAATCATAGTTAAGTTAAAGACTGTGGGAAAACCTAAGCTTCACGAAAACCAGAAGATTCTTGAAGCCGCCATTAAAATGCCTGACGGTCGCATAGTTAAAGTGTTTGCCGTTCACTTGCCAGCTCCACCGAAGCCAAGCGATCTGCGAGTCGAGGCGATGAAGTTCCTCAACTCACTTAAAAAACGGCTGCCTCAAGGGCAGCTTGCAATTGCAGCTGGCGATTTCGGCATAACAAATGAAGAAGACGCTCAGTCGAGAGTCATTGAGCGGTTTGCAGACCAAGAGTGGCTTGTCGCCCACAAACTCGGATGCAAGGACTGTCAGGGCGTGATTTTAATGAGCAAAGAATTCTACGACGGCGGCCTGGACTGGAAGGTTCTACGGGCAAGCGTGCGCTCAGTGAACGGCGCAAGCGCTGTGGACTTCGAATGAAATGTACCACATGACTTTCCGCAACCCAGTGTGTCTTAGGCCCACCTGTCCAGGTGGGCCTAAGACACACTGAGTTGCGGAAAGTCATGTGGTACATTTCATTTCACGCGATCTTGCGGATGGCCTCAAGGCGGTCTTTTAGAATTTTAACTTCGCCCTTCAAAGCTTTGTTTTCTTTTTGAATGCTTAAGATCAGAGCTTGCAGAGATTTCATTTCGGTGGCGATTTTGCCGTCGCCGACTTGGCGGCTGCCAACGGTGACCTCTTTTATCGCTTCAGACACAAGTTCTTTTGTTTTGTCCGCGGCAGCTGCTTCGCTCGCCAACTCCAAGGGATCCATTTCACCACGTACGAAAGTAGAAGATTGCAGCAAGGCCTCTTCCACCTTTTCCGTAATTATTGTGCCCGGATCTACAACTTCTAGGCGAAGTTCGCCGTCAGTGATCATTCGACGGACGGCTTCAATTAGCTTCACATGGGTTATCGCGATTTCGTGAGCCTGGGGCTTCGCGGTTTCGAATTCCGAGTTGATTCGGCGGCGTTCACCACCCGGCAGGCCGCCAAGAAAGCGCTCAATCTCCTCTGGTTTCAAACCATGAAGAGCAATTCCTAAAATATTCACGTTCATCTTGGGCACGATTTCCGCGAGTGTTGCCGAGGGCCACGCTAAAATTCTTGGAATGGTTAGCATCTTTGCGCGCAGAGCTCCACCCCAAGTAGGGTTCTCTAGATCGACGATGTTTAGAAACTTCTCTTGCTTCTGCGGGGCGAAGGATTCAATAAGCGAAAGAAGCTGTCGAAAACCGCCTGGTTTTTTATACCTATCTAACTGTCCCATAGGCTTTCTTATCGGTTGAAAGCCCCTCCTAGCTTGAGTCTCATTGAGAGAATCTAAAGCTCCGAAGGCCCTGATTTATCTTTGCGCTCCAGAGAAATCTGAAAATCACCGGTCGTCATAGCTGCCTGCTGGCGTTGTTTTTCGTCCCACCTCACCCTATAGGCGTTGTAATGACGTTTAGCTTCGTCCACGTTACAGCGGCTGCGCTTCAACCCGTAAAAGGGCTTACACTGAGTGTATTGGTGCATGAAATGAGCGATCGATTTTGGTGCCCGTTTATACTTAACTTTGACGGTCTTCCGCTGCCGAGCGATTTCCCGGTCAAAATCCAACGCCAAAGCTGATGGAAGTCCTAAGACGAAGGCAAAAGACAGCATCATTAGCCGCGTAAGTGTAATAAGCACAAAAGCCCTCCCAGTCGCTGGTTACTAACTCTTCGACATTCTGCGTCGCTAGCCTCTGCTCTAAATTGAGAAATCAGTAACAATTTTAGGTATTTAACAAAATCTGAATAAGTTATTGACGCTATGTATAATCGGACTTAGCCGATACTGTCGAACTATTTTCATTGGTATGAAGTTGTTTCATTGTAAAACCTTCATCCCCTTAGTATTCGAATAAGAGGGGGAATAAAATGGGGATAAAATTACTCGCTCTTTTCGCATTCGCTAGCAATGCTTTCGCCGCTGACTTGCCGGTGAACGATGCTGATTTTAAGTGCATCTCAGCGACACAGGCCGAGCGCTACGTGACCGAGTTTGGCATCAACGTCAACTCTTTCGGGGGCATGGAACTTTGCAATTCCACCGTCGACACTAAGAAACTTTTTAATGACCTACAGCTCGTCGAAGAAGGCCGGTTCAGTGGGGCTAAAAAGAATTTGTTTATTCGGGATGCGATCCCCGTCACCCAATATTATAGCTGGTTGAAAAGAATGACCGCCGGTATTCGCCGGGGTCACGACATGCCAACGGCCACCGCGTACAACTCCGGTGGATACTTCACAATGCAAGATGGCTGGGCAACTTTATCAACACTTGGCCGCGTCGGAACTCTGGTTCACGAAGCGCGCCACACCGAAGGCCACCGCCACATGCAGTGCAGCCACGGCCCCTATAAAGACGCCTTCATGAGCGGTTGCGACAGCTCGATTGCGCAAGGCGGGTCACACGGTATTGAAATGGAGTATTACTCAAGAGTTGTACTTCAAGGCGAAAACTTCCATCCTGCCTATGCGCAGATGGCTCGGCTGATGAACCTTGCACGAGCGAACTTCGTGTTTAACCAAGACCCTATGACCCAGGCTGAAGCGCTAGTTGCCGTGTCAAACCAAGACCTGATTCTCTTGAATCAACAAGGTGTGCTTAGCGACCAATCCATTCAAGGCTTGTCGGATTATCGACTTCACCGGGCCTCTCATGGCGTGAGTTTACAAAAAGACAACGTGGCTTTAGCAGTGGATTTAAATCAAAAAAATTCAACTCCGGTCGAAGACGACTACTCGTACTTTAAACTTCTCTCCGAGAGACGCCTCAATGAAGAGTATGTCGAACTTCAGGAAGTGGACTTAGCGAATCGCCGGTACCTTTTGGCGCTCACGAAGAGTGGAAAACTCTATACCTATGAATTTGCTCAAGGCGGCTGGTCTAATCCTTCACCTGCCCCTGATGTCGCGGCACTAATAACAACGGCGCCAAATGGCCTAGAAGGCATTTTCGTTCTCACCAAGACCGGCCAAGTTCAACCCATAGATCCCCGAACCCTGACGAGAAGCCCAGCACTTGCAACGAATTGGCCCGACAATGCGGAAGATTTTGTAAACTGGAATTCCCAGCTCCTCATGGTTTCAAGCCAAGGCAAAGTCGAAGAGGTAAGCTCAGGAAAGTCCTTCTCACCCCTTTCGAACCGAAGTATACAGCAGTTAGTTCGCGCCCCTGTTTACAACGCCTTTACCCGATCTGAGGAGCTATAGATCAATGCGTGTTCGACGTTATGGATTTCAACCTGGTTGGTGGCGAAGGTACTTACCCTTCGCCGGAGGCTTTGGAATCGTCGCCACAGTTTTGATCGCTTCCTATCTTAATAACCGGGTTCCGATCGTTCCGGCCCGACGCTTGGTCGACCAGGAAGCTATCTCCCGCATTAACTCCAACGCCACCCGAACACAATGGCGTGAAATTAAAAAATCCTATGCTGCTGAGAAGAATCTCTCTCCCGTTGAAAAGTTCGTGCGTATGGAGAGTTTGAAGGTGGGTCAAGCCGATCCCGATCCTTCAAAAACCCACGCAAGGCTTAGAGCGGTCGCCCGCGGCCTGGGAAAAAAAGATTTGGACACTCTCCAGCGCTCGGCAATGAATACATCGCTTGGTAATGATCGTCGGTTTTTAAGTGTTTACCTTTTAGCGCTGTCTGAGAATGCGCAATCCGCTCCCGCCCTTTTGGGCATTGCCCTAGCCCCAATGACCATTCAAGACAGCACCTCCGTTCACTACGCGGAAGAACTTATGATACGCACTCAAGCCCTAGAGGGAATGGCTCGACAAAACCCGGAAACTTTAAAGAAGTTCCTGGCCAATCAAGACAATTCATTTCTAGCGGAACAAGCTCGGCGACTACTGCGCGAAAAAAAGCAATCAGCTCGCAACTGAGTTTAGTAGTACGGCAAGACTTCCAAAAAAGGCGATCCCTATTCCGAGTGCGATAGATCCAAGCACAGTCATCAAACCGTCGCGCTCAATCAAGGCAATGCAGTACAAGATCACCGCCGCCGCAGGGCCAACGTTCCCTCCCGGGGGCGCCGGCATCGCCAACAGAATCGCACTAAATCCGATCAGCGCCCCATGAGAACGCGAACAAGCACTGCCAGGACTAAAATTAAACCATCGGGGTTTAAGCCAGCGCTCGAGCCACTCAAGCTTTGGCCCCGCCTTCTCATCAATCCGGTGAAGCAGCTTTGAAGGTACGCCCAACTTTTTTAGACGCTTAGGCAGCCAGGGCGGCCTATTGAGAAGAATCCCTATGCCGACGAAAAAAATTATGAAGCCAAACGGCGTTGATAACCCAGGAAGGGGAACTGGTAGAACAAATGGAATGGCCCAGATAAAGCCAAAGAGGGCATGCCCCCTTGGTCCCAAAATCAAAAGCAGGTCACCTACGGTGACGGCCTGCTGGTCAGAAGTGATCGCAAGATTTTGGATCTGCTTACGCAGACCCTCTTTTACAATTGTATTACTCGTCACCACATTGAGCAGCCTTACCTTTGTCCGGCAACTCAGGGTAGTTTTCGTCATCAATTAGGCGTAGGTCAAGACTGCGGTTGTTAAGAACCGAGTAAATGTACATAACCGCCTTATAGAGGCTACGGTTATTGCAGGGTCCAAAAGTGATCGACAATCCATCAGAATTTTTCGCCGTCCACTGGGATTCGAAGTAGATGTGTTTCAACAACTCTTCAATTCCTTTTTCAGCACCCTTTTCATTCTTCTTCGCTTCGTCCTTTAAGACATGAACCAAGAAGCCTGGACCGATTTCGCCAAACAACGGGTTGGAACGCAAATTAACGAAGGCATTCGAGCGCTTTTTCGCCGGTTCATCGCGATTAAAAACAACCACTAAGTTCTCATGGATCTTGTTCAGATCGTGGTGAAACTTATCTTCGAACTTCGTTGCATTCCTATTCCAGCCATCCGAATTCGAATCCTCAGGCTCTGACTCGATCTTTGGCAAAGTCTTTACGTACGCAATCATGGCCTGGCGCAGATCAGTGTATGCTAGGTTTTCCGCCAACATCAACGCGCCTGGCTTGAAAACGAGAAGCGAGGTCACACGAGCATTCGTGCGCGATCGCTCATCCGCCCATGCTCCCCACTCAATGCGATCATAGAGCTCGGATGGAACACGTTTACGTAAAAAATCTTTCATACCGCGAATTTCGTCACGGTCAAACTTCTTGTCCCGATACTCTAGTGCAAATGATAGTTCACCGAACGAGGTGATCTCTTGCTTGGCATCTGTCTCGAACAACAACGTTCCAGTGCCATGGGCTACTTCACTGATGAACCCAAGACCGGCGCGAAATTCACTTAGCTTCGTTACGACAGGTAAATAAAAGTATCGGGCGCGATCATACTTGTCGTTTATAGTAACGTAGTTGTCCGCGTAAGCATTACCGATGGCGATTTGAGCAATGTCTCGATGACCAAGTCGGATAAACATGGGCTTGGAAACGGCGTTGTTGGAGCCCATAAACGCACGGTCAATGGCGCGATCACCTTCCGCCTTGTTCTTTTCTTTTTGGTATAGCGCCTCAAGTCCCGCTACCTCTACAAGCAACATATCCTGAATTTTTGCGCGACGACTAAACGGATTCATGATTTGTAGGTTATTTAACACCACCGACTTCACAGTCCAAACCGACTTCATCAAGTCGTTATAAACCGCGCGAGCTTCTTCTTTGGCAAAATTAAATTTGTAATCCACCATGAAAAGATTTGTTGTCGCCTTCGAGCCACGGATTTCGATTGGTTTAAACTCTAAGCGGCGCTTAAGTGTGCTACCAATGAATTTAACTTCCGTGATTTTAAGCGTATCTCTGGGGCTATAACCAAAACTAATGCCTGCACCGAGCTCTCGCGTTCGAACGGCAATCATTTTCATTCCGAAGTTATCGTTGGCGGCGCGATTAATATGAAGTTGGAATTCACCACTGATTAAGTAGAAACCGTCGGCTTTGATTGGAAGGGTCGGATTCGTCATCAATAATTGTGAGCCGCCAGCGATGACGTTTAAGTTCGCCTGCATGATGATAAAATCACCCGGCTTCATTTTAGCCATCGCTCTTTCAGCACTTGTCGGCTGGTGCGTGAGGGGCGAATAAACGCCACCGGCTACGAAGTTGTTCAAGTTGTCGCTAAGCTTAGTGCCTTCGACTTGGCGGGCGAAAACCCAACGAACTAATCCGCCGGGCCCAATCCCAACTTCGGTATCCTTTTCAAGAGTCTCATCCAACTTACCGTGGTCGTAACCCGCTTTGATTTCGAAATCGTCGATCAAAGTCATAAAGCCTTTTCTGTACGACGGCTCTAAACGGCGTTCCCATTTAGCGCCCGCTCCCAGCGGCTCATCAAATTCATCCCATGACAGCACTTTGGTATGGAGCGGGATTCGGTCGATGATCGACTGAATCTGCTCAAGGCGCTTATTGCTAATTAGTGGTGCTTCCTCTTTAACTTCAGCGGAAATCACCGGATCGGCCATCTGCGAGTGAGCAGAGGTGCCCGCCACTAGTCCGAGAATAAGAAGGGCTGCAAGACCGGCCTCAAATAAATTCGATTGGTCGTCGCTCTTAGGCAAGGGATCCTCCCTGGATCTTTTACATTTCGTGTTAAGAAGCAAAAGAGTTGAGCAACAACCACGCCACCGCGGCGCACAATATAAATAGGTTTTAGTCTACAAGAGCTTGTAAGGGATTCAGGACTGTCGGTAAAACCAGCGGGATTAACGACTAATCTTCTAGGGAACGCCGACGTCGTTGACCAGCGGAATTTACGAAGCCCGTGATGCGTTTTTGCGCAGTTACGCGATTGAGTTTCCGATGCCCTGGTGCATGGGCTGCGTCCATTTCAATTTCAGCAGTCTTTTGTTTGGGCTGCGGGATAAATTCTGAGTGAGCTTGAGGCTGCGCGACTACTTTTTTTGACTTAGATTTCTTAGCTTTTTGCTCGGCTTTAGGTGCTGACGAAACCTTTGCGCTCAACTTCGCTTTTCTTGATGTCTTGTTAGCGGCTTTCTTGTTGTCTTTCACTTTGCGTGCTTTTGTCGCTGCCATTTTTTCTCCCTTGAAATACGTTACTTGCCCTGACCCTTGTCAGAGCAAGCTACATACCAGGCGAAATGAGGCATTTTGGGCTATTTCTGGCCCTGAATTCTTACGAAATTTACCACTTCGGTAAAGTGCCCACCGCACTGTGATGTGGCCCTTTTCGCGTGAATGACTGAAATGCGATTGGCGTCAGTCAATCTAACTTTGGCCTTTATCCAGCGCGTGGGCTCATTCAACAGCGAGCGCGATCCTTTGGAGTCCGTCTCTTTGCCACGCAAAATTCTAAGGCTAAGTTCTAGTGCATTCGAGTCCTCGATGGCCTCCATCTTATACTCGCCGATCACGTCTTCTTGAAGCCCTCGTGTATAGTCAGTCTGAATCCTCAAAAGACCCGATGGAAAAAACGCCATAGATTGACGCTTAACCGATTTTACCTTCAGCTCAAAAGAATTATGTGCGTCTTCACAGGTAACGCTGACCCGACGAAATTCGCCGTTTAAGACAATCTTTTTAGCGTCCAACGCCTCAGTGGTTGTCCTAATAGAATTATCGCTCTCTGCATGCGCGAAAGAGTAAGGAAGGATAAGGGCCACAACTAAAGCTAGGTTTTTCATTTTACACTCCGGGGTTAAGATCGACGGACGAATAGAGAGCAAGACCTATTCCGCCGGCTACAGCACTAGGCAAGTCACCGATACCCCGTTAATTGCTTCCCACGCAGGGACCTAGCTGATTTGAAATTAAGGTGACGAATTTGGCCTGGGCATCTGGCGAACTTTCGTACAAGGGGAATTGGGGCCAAGTCCATACCCATTTTTCCATTTCGATTGAAAGAATTGCTGATTTGTGGCTCACAGCTCCATCCAGTTGTCGACAGAGTATGGCCGTCAGAATGCATACAGACGGACGAAAATCAGAAGCAGGGATCATCATGTTTAATAATTTGAAGTTAATCTTTTGTCTTTGCATGATTGCATATCCAACTCTTGGACATGGTTCGGATCCCATTGAGGTAAAATATAATTCTTTAACCGGCGCAGTTCAGGTGTCGAATAGCGATGGCCCATTTAACTTCCAAATCCCAGCCAATTTATCTACGACCCTCTATGCGGATACTGTATTCACGATTGGCCCGTCTGGAGTGCTGGTAAAGGACAAAGACGCCATTGTTTTGCATGTAAACCATCATTTTTATTTAGTTGAGAGAGTAGGTAAGAGATCAGAGATAACTTCCGAACAACCGCATCTCAACGGGTTAAAATTTAATCACAACTACACACATACATCTGCGCTTTATATCAGAAGTTTAAGTTACGTGATTTTCTTAACAAGCCACACGGATCCTATAGGTTGGTGGTCTTCGCAAGCCGGATTTACGAATTCCACAGAAGACGATGAGAATTATTCCGACGAAGATGCGAAATTTCTTTCTGACGTATATAGTAAAGAAATCGACCGAGCCTATAAAGAGCAGTGGCCATACCACCCCATCGCGCTATTTGAACAAGTCATTGCCAGCTTAAAGGTCGATCCAACTATTTGGAAAAAAATAGTTCGGCCCGCCGCGAAGGACGATTCGTCCGTCTATAAAGTGTCAGAAAATGATTTAAACATAAGCATTGAAGCGATGGCAATCGTCCGACCTCGAATTAAAAATAAGGTCGAGCCCATCACAGTCATTGAGATAGAAAGTTCTATCTCCAACCCGCATCAGCTGCTAATAAAAACCACTTTTTCTAATAAGAAGGGCAGCAAAGTGTACCAGGGCTGGGCGGTAGATACCCGCGTTGGAGCAGCTAGTAGTATAAGCAAGCCTCTATCTAAGGATTTTCAGTTAAGCGCGCTTAATTATGTATTTGTTGGGAACCGACTCTTATCTCCTCGGGGCAAAATCGTGAACCTTAGTTGCGCTGAAGCTTTAAAGTAGGCCTACTAATGTGGGCCAGTTATTGAAGCTTCAGGGGCTTAGATAGTTTCAGTGCTCTCAATCCATAAGGAATGCTGCGTATTTCGACCGTATCCGCGGCCAAATTCCATTTCACTAATTTAGCCGTCTGGTCAGCCGGATTTGAGAAAACCGCAAACATCGTCTGAGCGGCAGGGTCAACCGTACACGTCCCTAATTGATGACCCGCGAGCCCTAAAACTTTCGAATTGGCCACAATTACGGTTTCAACGTAGTTGGGCATTCGATAAAGTTTGAGATTATCGCCGTCTGCGAAACACGCCAACAAATCGAGAGTGACTGGAACCTGACCTAAGAGTTGAAGTGGCTGGGCAAGAATTCGGGTGGATATGTTTGATCGCGATGTCAGCAGGATCGAACCATCTGGGCGATAGTAATTATACGCAACCAATGGTCCATAGCTATTTGAACCGGCCCGTACAACGGAAATCATAGAACTGACTTGATGATCATTCGTGTAATCAAAATGTATATAGAATGGTAACGTCATGTTATGGCTCGAGCCGTCGGCATTTTGGTAGTAGGCGCCGTTACTCATAAATACAAAAGAATTATTTAAAGGGTAAGTTCCCCAGTGCAGCCATGGGACACCGGACTCGAGCGGCAAATAGTACTGCGAACCGTTGTTTCTGAGGGTCATCGCTTCCGTCTGCCCCCGCAACCAGAAAGTAAACCACAAGCGAATCTTCGTCGTATCACGAAGAACCATTAAAAAATGAGGAATGCCGGTCTCGGCTTCATACCAAGGATGCCCAAAGAGTTTGGCCTTCCAAAGGTCCGTTGAATCGTCGAAGACGACCTCGGGATCTTTATCCAAGTGGAGTTCAAACATTGTATTCGAGGTGCCATTTGCGTTTGGCGCGATTCCGTATAACCGGAACTGGGGTGGAGTAGGATTATTGGCTCCCCCATTGGACCCTTCGGCGCCTGCCCCCGATGACCCACTGCCAGATGAGCAATTGTTAAAGCTAAGGAGTAGTAACGGTATTGCAAACAAGCACACGATTGCGGACCTAGCCCGCGGGCGAATTCCAGCCATTTTTCCCCCAAATGCCATTAGCTTAATTATCGGTAAAGACTGCCGCCAACACAATCCTTACGTCCCGCCGTCTCAAAATGATCAAGTTCTGTGAGGAAATGTAGAACTGTTGATCAACGGCCGCGGTTTGAAAAATGGTAAACTGCTCCACAGACTTTGCAACGGCATGTGGCCTTCACTAACCTCTTCCCCGGAGGCACCATGAAAACTGTTATTCTTTTCCTGTCATTTTTTGCTCTTTCACCCGCAGCATTTGCCAGCAAGTCACTTAAACTTAACTGTGCAATGACCTCGGAGCTCGGCACCATTGCCACCGATGTTAGATTGAACGCCGGTATGGTCGATCAATTAGATTGTCCCGGGTTTATTTGCGATGGCGGCAATTTCGCCGTCACCATGAACTACAACAGCGCCTATCAAGATGTCTCGGTTACCATCGTAAAGAGAAGCACGGGTGAAATCTCTGCGACTACTCACCGTGGTGTGAAGGTAGGTTCTTCAGTGGAGCTTACAAGTGCTAATCAAAATACTGGTAAGTATTTGCGCATCGATTGTGAAGTAGCGGGTGTCCTGAAAAAATAATTCGGTGCATTTTAAAAATAGGCCCACCAATGTGGGCCCGTTTTAAAACTCGAAATTAAAACAAGCCGCCTCCTGAAGTCCAAACACAAGCGTAGCCCATGATTCTTCCTTCGGAATCGACATACTTAACGACCTTTTCGCCAGGAACAACGCCGCAGCCTGAAAGTCCACGGTCGGCATTAAGGCTCAGGATGGACTTAGCTGTCTGGGCACACTGATTTGTATCGTTACAAATTACTGTTACATCGGCCTCTTGCGCTGTTGCAGATGTTCCAACAAACAACATTGCAATTACTGATATAAAAAGTGACTTCATATAGAGAATCTCCCCGTCATTAATGACCCCGTTTTAGATTTGGTACTTTAAGCTTGATCAACTGCTATCACAGACTCTGCCCGAAGAATTGCGCTGTTATTCTATATGTAAAATTGTCTTTCCAGATAACGACCGAAGATGAAGGTCGACTTTTGTTTTAAGCCTTCGTAAACCTGTTTCTATTAATTGAGAAAGGGATCCTATGAAAATAGTTTTTGCTCTAATGCTTCTATCTACCGCCGCGCGGGCGCAAGGGTCGGACGTCTTTGCACCTTGTGCGAGCGCACCCAATTTATCCATACAGCTGACATGTAAAAATGAAGTCGTCGACGAGCTTATCGAGAAGCATTTGGGTAAAGCCAAACTTGCGAAGGCAACCTCCGGCGCTAAGGCAAGTTGCGCGTCAGTCCACGCAGGTGTGAAACTCGACCCAGAGCTGCGCCGGCTAGCCAGCTTACAATGCAAGCTTCAGTACAAAATCGAGTTTTACAATAATCACCCTTGAATCTTGGGCCTCGTGCGTGAGCACAAAGGCCATCCGGCAACTTAGTACCGAAAGCTCAGTTCGCAGTACAACTTCTTATGTCTAGTTGACCGGCAAGTAATATAAGAGCCAGCGAAGGTGTCGCTCTCTAAAATCGCAAGCTGATCTCCTTCAAGAACTACGGTTCCATTCTGATTGGCGATGCTTAAAACCGACTTTGAGGTGCTCTTGGAGAGAACATTGTACAGGTTCTCGGCCGGCGGGCCTTCAAGATCCACTGCCACGCCGTGCGGACCAGCTTGAATTTTATAGTGCGGAGTCGGAACTAAATTTAATTTTAGATCCAATAAAACAACATTATCTGTGCCAGAATGAAAGTTGATGTCTTTACCGGTCAACAGCCCGTTGCTGTTTTTTACTGGAACCATTTCAGAAGATTTTGTCATGGCATCGATCACTTTTGTCGCGAGGGCCGATGGCTTAACGAGGGTAAATGAAAGTGCTAGGATGCCCTCACCATAAGTTTCAACTTCAATGCCGTGAACGGTAGCAGCGTTGGCATTTGGAGCTAGAACCGCTGATAGAACTAGTCCTAAAACCGCGAATTTCATCGTTACCTCTACTTTGCTAGAAAACGGGTTTGGCGATACACGCGGAGACTTGCATTCGGTCGCGCGCTGGTCAACGGACGATATTAACTTTCCCTTGTTTACCTAGAACGTTGGGTTTGGATTGTCGTGCAAACTTTGCAACGTCGACAAACTTCAAAGACTAGCTGCCGTAACTTGCTTGGCGATTTCTAGCGGTGCGGCGCACGCCGGACCAAAAGCGTACTTCGTAGAACCGATGATCTGCAAGGGTCAAGTTAACCAGCGTCCTCCTGGATGGGCAAAGTCATACGACAAAGCCGGAGTCAAAATCACTTCATTCAAGTCCATGCGCAAGGACTGTACGCTCGCGAACTCATCTGCAACTCATTCCCAATACTTTGAGATCCAACAAGAAATCGTGGTCGATTCGGCTCCCGAAGTTTCCGGTTGGTACGGTAGCCCACCGATGAAGCAGGGAAACAAGGTCGTTATCCCGAATGGTGCATGGCCGAGCGAAGTCGAACTCACGATCACCAAAACAAAAGTTTCAGGTGGCGTTCGCTATGACACCCTCAAAGGGCGTGAACTGATTTTCAGAAAAGACGGCAAAGCGTATTACTACGATCTCGTCTGCCAAGCGAAGGTCGTTGACCAGGCATCGACCATCGTGAACTACACGCGCGACTGTCCAAATCCATAATAAATTTAAAATGAAGTGATTTAGTGAAAATCCATTACCCCAGCAATCGAAAGTTGCGCTCTGTTTAAAACAGAATTAAGCCCTCCGCCACAGTTCTGAAACAACGTCATTACTGCAGATAGAGTCAGCACTAAAAGCGATAGAATAACAAGGCCCCCCAGATGTCCAATTTTAGCTTTGCGCCTACTTTTTCTACCGCTCAAAATGGGGCAGGTGAGCGACGGCTTTTGATTCCTTAGAATCACCCGCGACGTCGCCAATACATGTCGGTTAAGGATTTATGATAATTCTATGGGCCCACCAGTTCCGTATGCTCTGGATTGCCGGAACAGGACCATCGATCATATGCGTCGCACTTAAATAGCGTTTCGCTGGACCGAAACGAGATTGAATTTTACGCAAGAGATTAAAAACCCGCGGAGTACGACTACAGGAGGCTACAACTGACGCATATGATCGATGGTCCTGTTCCGGCAATTGAAGGTGGAACGGCTTGGCGGACCTTCAACGGCTTAAGTATTTTTCAGTCACAAACTCCTTAACCGACATGTATTGGCGACGTCGCGGGTGCAGTCCGATCTCCGGACAAGGTCGACTTCAGTATTAAGTAAAATCTAAATCACAAAGACCTAAGAATTGCAGAAGCCTTCTTGGCCGAAGCCCCTCGCCTGTGGGTGAACCCTACAAACGAGAGGAGAAAGATATGATTCATTCAAGTTATGATGATTATCGGAATGCCTGGGACTTTTATAAAGGACTTGTCGCTTTGAACCTAATTTTGTTCAAGCTACTCCTTATTTGGGTCCAGCTTTGACGTCAACACGGGAAAAGTAAAAACCGCTTTTCCATTTGATTCTCGCACTGATTTTATTAGGCTCGCCCCTCCTTCGTTACCTCTAGCACAGACGACGCCATCTGCTGGCAGCGTCATCTGTGAGGGTCTGCTGAAAGGGCCTTTTGAGCATTAGGAAGTGTTCATGGATCCGGCTGGGTAGAGGGTCTAAATGAGCCCCTTGCCCGCCACCTTGACAGTGGCGGGCAAGTGGCGGACAATGGGTCATGGATTCAAGATACCCCCACCTCAGCCGCCTGAAAATACCCCATGAGGTTGTTCATACGGACACCCTGGTGAAATCGCTTATGCGCATTGCTGAAACCAAGCCCTTTTTGGATGAGTACCTGGGCACCCCGCAAGAAATAAAACTCCTGCGCAAAGCCAAGGTACGGGCCATCACCTACTCCAATCAGATTGAAGGCAATAACCTTGGCGAAAGTGAAGTGACGGCCGTCCTTCAGGGCAAGCGCGTGGCTGGTTCTAAAAAGGACGTTAAAGAAGTACAGAACTATCACGAGGCCCTCGATTACGTGGAGCGCCTGATAGAAGATTCTAGGCCACTTAAAGTTGCTGATATGTGCGACCTACAAAAGCTGGTGACTCAGGGGCTGATCGAAGAAAGACAGTGCGGGCGTGTTCGCACAATACCAGTCAGTATCGTCAATGCTGCCACCGGCGAGAAAATTGACGAATGCCCGCAACCTCATGAACTTACGGACTTGCTCGATGATCTCTGGCGCTGGCTCGATGACACTAAAGATATGAGTCCTTTTGCCAGAGCCTTTGCTTTTCATTTTATCGCGGTATCCATACACCCCTTTGCCGATGGTAATGGCCGCACGGTGCGCCTCATGCAGCACCTGCTGCTCTTGCTAGGCGGCCAGCGTCTTGCGAGGTTCGTACCTAGTGAGACCGCCATCATGCGTGGCCGTGACCGCTACTATTCGGCCATTCGCCAAAGCCGGTCCCTGGAATCACTGCATCCCATTTTAGAATTTCTGGCGGAATGCTTTGCGGTATCCGCAGAAGAAGTTGTCGAAGACGGCCGCAAGCTTTTGCGTGAAAGCGCCGGCAAAACTCCAGAGGCTAGGCATCGCAAGATTTTGGCACACGCTAAAAAGCAGGATGAGTTTTCCATACAGAATGTGGTCGAATGGATGCCCGATGTCCCTCGCCGCACAGTGGAGCGAGACGTGGCGACCCTGGTTAAAAAGCGCGCACTCAAAACCAAAGGCGAATCGAAAGCCAGAATTTACAGCCTGGCGAAATGGCAGAAATAATTTTTAGACCTGGAAAAACGAACCACCCAGCCCATAACACAAGTTTCAGTACAAAATCGAGTTTTTCAATAATCACCCTTGAATCTTAGGCCTCGTGCGTAGGCATCTGACAAGTCCTCGAGTCGCAGCTACTTTAATTTAGCAGTTTCAGCACCACAGTAGGGGGAAACTTTCGGGGTTAACTTAACATCATTTCTGTCAGCGGGAAGAAAACGTCGGTATCCATACTTGCCGTCGAGCTGCAACTCGTTGGGAGTCAGCTTTGTGATCTTGAACTTAATCGTCTCTTGGCCCAAGGGCATATAATCCCCGTCTCTTAGTTTCGGAAGCTGAAACTCTATTTGATCGTTGGCCGCAGAAAATCCTGTCATTCCGTTGGATGATTTATCCGCCATGCAATAATCAAATTGATTTAAGTCATTTAGATTGAAGCTCAATTTCATCACGCCCGGGATGCGAGGAACATCACTCGCCTTTTCAAAGGAATTTTCTAATTGCCAATAACCATACAACTTCTGCTCTAACGTAGGAGGAGACGGCGCAGTGTCCTTTTTGTCTCTCTTCGCACAGCCAATAAACAGAACACAAAACGTCACTAACCCTGTAAAAAATAGTCTAGTCATTGCATCTCCTTCGAGTAATCAGCACTTTGGGCTAAGGGAGCAAAACCCAAGGCCATATCCAGCATCCGTCCAGCCACCCAGAATTTCAAGCGGCAACGGAGCATGGGAATTTAACTAGGTTCCTGGTACACCTCAAATGACGAGTGTCCCCGAATTGGAATTCCACCACCCAAACCACATCCATTGATTCTTGGATCAATCATACCTGTGCCCTTGTGTGAGATTCCAAAACGGGAACACTACTTTTTTGAAGGCGCTAGGGAAATGACGACCGCTAATCACCCGCGACGTCGCCAATACATGTCGGTTAAGGAGTTTGTGACTGAAAACTACTTAAGCCGCTGAAGGTTCGCCAAACCGTCCCGCCCTCAATTGCCGGAACAGGACCATCGATTATATGGCGTCAGTCATGGCCTCTTTAAGTCGTTCTCCGCGGGTTGCCAATTGTCCTGCCTAAAATTCAATCTCGTTTAGATCCAGCGAATCGCTATTTAAGTGCGACGCACATGATCGATGGTCCTGTTCCGGCAATTGAGGGCACACGAAACTGGTGGGCCCATAGAATTGTCCTAAGTCCTTTAACCGACATCTATTGGCGACGTCGCGGTGGTCCGCCTGAAGGACACCCGTTTAAAAAATGAATTTATGGCGAGTACGGTAACGGCCCGCAATCATTTTGCGAGGCTATTTGACTAAGGTGGGCCCTATCGTTCCAGTGACTAGAACCTGGAACCAGCGTTGCCGCTTGCGCCCGCATAATATCCAGTTGGGCATCATAAACACCCAAATGATTTAAATGCACACTCAAGCGATCCAGAAGGGCCTGGTGTTGCACAATAAATCCTTTTAAATAGGGTTTATTTATTTTTTTTAATGTCTTCATCCGTTCGAGAACGCCGTTTCGAACCTGATTCAAGCGCACGGTTTTATCCACGATGGCCTGATAAATTTCCGCGCGAAGTTTAATTTCCGCCTCTTGGAACTTATTATCTGGAAACGGTCTCACCCGCACTGGAACTGGGTGTCTAGACTGCGGCACCATGGCAAGAGTGTGCTCCCGAAACCGTCCGCAAATATTGTGGTTGCGAAAGTCACTGATCATTTCTTCCAGACTCGTTTGTAAAGCCAAATCTTGAGTCGATACCCAAGCCAATGCACTGTTCGTGAGCTGAGCTCCAAGGACGTAACGCTGCCAATCAGTCACGCTCGAAGACTGCAAAGCTTTTGCAAGCTCTAAAGTTTCGGCCTCGTGTAACTTGTGGTACTGATCTGTGATCTCTTTGCTTGTAAAATACGCAGCTAATTTCCCTAATGGGTACGCGACTACAAAACCAACGACGGTCGACACAGAGACCAACTTATTCGCTAACAAGGCGGACGTCAGATACCTGAGCGCTAAAACTGACACCGTAGCCTGGACCGTGCCCGCAGTTAAAGCTTCCGCGGTCAAAGTGGCCAAGTCACGCATGAGGTGAAGGTCAGAGTAATTTACATAGATCATGCCCCCCAGTATATCGAAAGGAGGCGCCTGCATTTTGGCGCCAGAGTGACCTCCCTGCGGGTCGCCAGCGCTAGACGCTGAGATTGCAGTCCGAGCAAACATGATTGCTGCAAGGTACTTCGCCATTCGAATAAGGGCGGGTCTCGCCGTCGTTCGCATTTTCGTAAGAATAGGTGTTCGCAGTACAATGGCGGCTCCACCAAGCACCAAGGTTCCTGCGGTGAGTCCTACTACGCCTTTAGCCACGGCCGAGGATTTGTAGTTTTTCATTCCTTCGTAATTATCGCTGAGCCATTGAAGTTGAAAAATCACCTTCAAGTCCTCATAGGCACTACCGGACCGACTGTACTTCGCTTCAAACACTTTTAGGCGAGACTCGTAAACTTGGCTGTTTTCGGCCTTAAATAGATCGGCTGTCGCCATCCACGAGGCCCGAGACAAGCACCCAAAGTCGGGAGCTTTCTGAGCCATATATTCGTCAACCGCTTGCTCGAATGAAACCGGCGTCGACCAATCAGCGCATCGTGTGGTCGGGGCCTCCATCGCCACGGCCAACGATGTCATCACTAAACTTCCAAAAACGCCTGATACTATTTTTATCAAATTGAGTTTTATCATTATTCCTCCAATTCTTCACTCACCGACCGGCGCAGTAACGGTGGTAAATTGCTGAAATATTCTCCGGTTTCATCACCGTTGTACCGATAATCGATGCCGTAACGGTTGAAGTCCAAAGCGCCATATTCCAGCGGGTACTTCTGCTGAAAAAGCTGATGCAATCGATCCGAAGCGGGCCAAAATTTTTCTGAGCCTGGTCCACTTCTCGGATTTCCGAAGGTTCTTGTCCACGCCTCGTAACTGGCGTGATCGGTGATGGCGACCATTTTTTCCAAGAAATCGCGTCCTTGTTCAACCCGGATCCAAAAAGTAAAGTTAGGATAGGAGCTCAGAATACCTTTATAAAAAATCATAGAATCGAGCGCTTCATTTCTTCGAGCCTTCTCCTGTGTCATTGAAGCGATATTCAAATGCTCTTTATTGCGAATCAGCGTGTAAATTTCTGCGCCTTCGGGGCCTTCCACAACAAGGATGGATGCACTTGGCATCAAAGTGACCCATTTCGAAAAGTAAGAGACCCGATCGCTTAATTTCGCTAGCTCGGTTTCAAACTGTGCGATCGTTTTAGTGTTATAAATTTTAACGTTCTTACTGCTACTGGCCAGAGGCTTGTCCGGATTTAATTGGTTGTTATCAACCACCGCAGGATTAATTCTTTCTTTAAACAGCTCGACCAAATCTCGGCGATACCGTCGCAAAACCGATAATTTTTCGACTGTCGTTGCATGATCATAAATATTTTGATTGAGCGGCGGCAAAGGCACTTGATTGTCCTTATCAAGTCCCAACAAGGGAAATGAACCCGTGATAAAATCACCAGTGATTGCATTGAGCTGTTCCGCAATAGAAGTGGCTGATTTCAAATACCACGAACGGCGCATAGGAGGCCGAACATTTCGCGGTAAAAAGCTTAAGAAGTTTTCTTCCGCTTCCATTTTGGTATAGGACATATACAAGCGCGTGTGGACTTGATGAGTCGCATCCCCATACACATCAAAACCCACGACCAAGTTATAATAAATGCGTTCAAAGATAGAATAGTCCAACACAAAGGCGGTCTTCGAAGTGGCACCGACCAATCCCTTGACCACGGCGGCAGAATCCTCGTGACGAAATACCGTCAGGGCCGCGTTTTCATTCGGACCTTCGCTGCTAATATTGCCTTCATCTTTTCCGTTCCAAATATCATTCACGGAATATCCCCGGGGAAACTCACGGCCATAATACTCATTCCGTAGCGACCGGAATTGATTTCTGTCATATCTTTGCAGAACGGCCCTAATAGCTCCCAGAATTTGACCACTGCCTTCCTGTGCCGGAAGATGGGAATAATCGATCGCGTCTTCAGAGAACCGCTTGTTTCGCACCATCAGGTCAGATTCCGGTTTTAAGAAGAACACATAAAACTGTTCATCGATGGAATTAACAGCCGTATTGCCTTTACAAACAGGCCCTTTGATAAAAGTCATAACGTGGTATTGGGCATCATCCAGCAAAAACTGATATCGAGCCTTTGCCGGAATATCTTTGAAGACTAGGAATGGGTTGTTAGCTTTGCTATCCTCACGAGGAGCCACATCCGCGCTGCCATTTTTACCCTTAAATGAGACCGACCAAGACTGAGAATAAAAGAGGTCGGACCAGCGTTTAATCCTATTTTCATCCACCAGATAGGGCATATGAGTTTTGTTTACAACCATCGCATCGTCTTTCTTTAAACAATAAAAGAAGGTCCCGGCCGTGTCATCCCAAGGTCTTCGGGTGGCGATTTCATCCGGAGAGTTACATGCGGTACGAGAACGAATCAGCCGATAAAAACTATCCGTCCGGTCTTTTTGCAAATAAATATGGGCCAAAAAAAGATGTTCATAAATGTAACGACTGACAAGGCTTTGGCGTTTGGCTTGAACCAGATCTTTATTTGTAAGATACGCATTCAAAAACCCCTCGATGAACCGGGTTTTCATCAGGTCGCTCGCGGATTGAGCTAACGGTTTTGACTCCCGGGGCGATCCCATCTCTGTCCAAACTTTGATTTTCTGGATTTCGCTATTTTGTAAGGCTGGAAGCCCGTACGGCATTCCGGCATTAGGTCGACTCATCAAGTGCTCATTCAGCGCTTTTGGAACATCTGGACAAACACGAGAGTTTTCTGACAATTGCTTTGGATTGGCAAGATCATCAATCACCAAAGAGGCGTTGGCTTTTTTGTGAGTGACAGTTTTTAAAATGAGCGAAGCGTCGATATTCTTTTGCATATCGCCCGTGTCTTGAGTTACGGGTCTAAAATGAATTTCGTTTGAAAAATTACGCCACGCTTCGGTGGATTTACGATCAATTCCTAAGCGACTCATGGGAGCTGGCTTCAATCTTCCTGGACTAAAAACCTCAAAGTTTTTCACTAATCCGCGATCCAGTCCTTCAGCGGACCCGACATTTAACTGGCAAGGAGAATTGTAACAAGAGTGACACTGAATGCAGCGGCTCTGAAAGATCGGCTTGATATTCAAGTCAAAATATTGAGCTCCAACAACATCTGCCACGGCGATCCCAGGTGTCGAACTTATGATCAAAAGCGGCAAAAACCGGTAAAGTATTCTCGCTAACATGCATTTCTCCTGACTCAAATGCGCCACCACGCTTGCCAAGAAGCAATCCGATGGATTCGATTTCTACCGGAAAATTATTACATAAAGTGGACCATCGAATGCTGCCTCAATTTACTCGCTACATTGCCAAGGCGAAAGGAGGGTAGGAAAAAGGCGCCTAACAACCCATTAGTTTCGTGTGCGCTCGATTGCCGGAACAGGACCATCGAGGGCTGAACGGTTCGGCGGACCTTCAACGGCATCCAGGTCGCACACAACCAGTTCATGCTGAGTTGACCCTTCTGATTTTTTCTTATTTGCCACGACGCTTGTTTCTTTGATTTTTCTTCAGCTCAGTGAAAAGAACTTTAGTGTTCGTAGCAGTTGCTGGCTTTTTCGTTTCCCAGTCGCTGAACTCACTCAACGCTTCCATAGATTCTTTTGCGTAAAAAGTTTTTTGAGAATCGGGAACGAAAGTACCCGCTGAAATTCGAATTTCGCTATCGCTGACTTCTTCGACGCGAACCCCAGAGAACGCAATCTTGCCGATCATGGTTTTATGTACCGAGTTGTTCGGCCCACGCCCACGCGTTTCACCAATTTAAGTTCCAGTAAGCGGTTCAAAATTTGTTTTGCGCTGACGGCTGGAATCTTAAGGCGGGCCGCAATCAACTTTGTCGAAATTTCCTCCCGTTTATCGAGTAGCGTGAGCGCCTTTTGCTGATTTGGCGAAAGCAAGGCTTCCTTCGGTGCCGAACGCAAAAAACCCTGTAGCACTTCTATCTGGCGTACCATCGCATCGAGAAAAAAATGAATCCAGCGAGCGACCTCCGCCTTAGGTGACTTGCCATCCTTCTGCGCGGTCCTCAGAGCTATATAGTATTCAACCTTATGGTCTTCGATGATCTTTTCAAGTGAAGCGTAGGGCATATAGGTATACCCCGCGTGGAGCAGCAGTAAATTAGTGAGTATGCGGCTCAAACGACCATTGCCATCGTGAAATGGATGGATAGCCAAGAACTCCACGATAAAATTAGCGATGACTAGAGCGGGATGATTTTCGCGAGATTTAAGTTGTGCCTTTGTCCATTCGATCAACTCCCGCATTTCAGAAGGTGTGAGATGAGGTTCAGTTGGATTGAACAGAACTGTTTCACCACCAGCTCGATCGAAGGCGACAACTTTGTTTGGTGCTGACTTGTATCTGCCTTTTCGCTTCTGATCCTTCTCGGAATATCTCAACAGCTGATCGTGAAATTGCAAGATCACACCTTCGGTAAAGGGGATGTCGCGGTAGGAGTCGAAAACAGTCCGCAGGACTTCGGCATAACCGGCGACTTCTTGCGAATCGCGATCTGTTAGCTTGCTCACGCGCAGCCCTTTGAGCAGTTTCTCAACTTCCTTATCCGAAAGATGGCTACCCTCGATTCGCGTCGAGGCACCTGTCGATGTGACTACGATACTTCGCTTAAGCCTACCTAGGGCCTGCGGATTTGATACGGGTCCTACTTTCCAAAAGCCTTTGAACTCGTCAATCTTGGAGATTCTCGATATAATAGCCTTCAGGTCCTTCCCGGATATGTTCTCTAAGCGTTCTGTTAAATGGGTACTCATAACTATATCCAATTATATCTGATTGTATCCGATAAAGAAAAGGTTATTTATGGGTGTAATTACGGGTAAGTGCTGGACAAAGGGCCTGTCCCTACCGGCACGTTTCCCGCCACATGGCGGACAAGTGGCGGGCAAATACTTATACCTGGAAGAGTTGTACCACGCGGCCCATAACATCCTTGGGCGGCAGGATCTTTAGATTTTCAGTGGCACCTTCAATTTCGATTCCCGCAAGCCGAATATATTTTTGCTTTGTTTTTAGGTCTTTCCAGTCGCAAATTTTCATCACAACGATAGGTGAGTGGTGCGAGGATCAAAGAAAGTATGCCTTCTTGATTTAGCAACAATTCGTCTTGCCGCTAAAAAAGCGGTTAGACATTTTCCCCACCACCTTCATCATATGCACTGTCGTGATCGGGGTGAAGGGAAATAAAGCGCATAAAACGGCCGTCTCGACAAACACGAGCTCTAAGCTTTCCCGATATTCGAATCGACGCAATTGTTTTTCCGCTAGCTGTTTTTTGGCCTTCAATGGGTTCCCAATTAAGGCCTCGCTTCTGAGTTTTAGAAGAAGTTTTGTAAAGTTGATCCCAAGTCATCTGTAGAATTTTTTCGACGGCGTTTTCAACTTGTTCAAGATCTTCCATCTCGAGCTCTTGAAGTTCTTCCCGTACTCGCGGAAACTCCAGGTCGCAGATAACCAGTTCGTGCTGAGCTGACCCTTCTGATTTTTTCTTATTTACCACGATGCTTGGTTCTTTGGGTTTTCTTCAGCTCAGCGAAAAGAGCTTTAGTGTTCGTAGCAGTTGCTGGCTTTTTCTTTTCCCAGTCGTTGAATTCATTCAACGCTTCGATAGATTCTCTTGTGTAAAAAGTTTTTTGTGAATCGGGAACGAAAGTACCCGCTGAAATTCGAATTTCGCTATCGCTAACTTCTTCGACGCGAATTTGCTTTCCTGCCCACGATGAGCCAATACTAATCTGGCCGTTTGCCGGAACCTTAATTAATTTGACTGCCTTTGCTCCCATAATTTCCTCATTTCCTATTTTCATAATATAGTAAAATAGGAAATTAAGCAATAATCAAAAAAACAGCAGCAGACCCGGGAAATATTGACTTATATATATGATTTTATTGAGTTATTTTAAACTTTGGGGTGACCCTTTGGTCAGTCGTCGAACCCCTTGTCATCCCCTTCGATATAGATTCAATGCTTCAGAAAAACTGTAAAGACGGAACCGTTAAACCCTGGAACTCTATAGGAAATAAATTGGTTTTGAGGGAATCGTCAGTCGATCTTCTCAAGCGCCGTTCGGAAGGGACATCGTCCACGGACAGTTGATTCGAAATCAAATGGAATGGGGCTGGGTTGAAAAAATCCAAAGCCTTCGCGCGCAAGAGGCAAGTCTGCACAAGATTGCGGATTTTTTGACGGAACATAAAGTCCCGACAAAAAATGGCGGGCGTTGGTTTGCAAAAACCATCAGTCAGATCTTAAAGTTCAATGAAGGCATCCAGTTGAGGAGTGGAAATGGGACCAATGTCTCATCATGAGACAAAGCCTGTAACCATTTGATTCTATTGAATTAAGCCACCACGCAGCGCCGCACATAAACTTAATATTGGCACTCAATTGACTTATTTGAGTGCCAATATTAAGTTAAAGAAATGAAGCCCAAAGCCGCTCTCATTAAAATAAAGTCTCTCCTGCGGTTCTCCAGCTTTAGGAGTAGAGACGCTCGCAAACTCGGCGTGAATGCCGCGACTCTCGCGTACTACGTCAAAGCTGGCGACCTTGAACGCATTGGCCACGGCGTATACCGGGGAACGAAGGCGCCTTCCATTCAAGATTTCCGCTGGGAAGACCTCATTGACGCGGTCATCAGAACTCGTGGCGGGGTTGTCTGTCTCACATCAGCTCTAGCCCTCTACGGACTGACGGAAGAAATTCCAAGGCAGCACTGGATCGCGATTGATAATCACACGCGCCACCGTGCGAACCGCTCAACCAAGATTATCAGAATGAGAAATCTCTCTTCTGGCAAAACCAAAATGGATCTGGGAGGCATTTCAATCCCGATTTTTGATCGCGAACGCACCATCGTCGATGCGTTCAGATACCTCAGCAAGGAAACGGCGATCAAAGCCCTCAAGACAGCCCTTAACTCTAAACGCAGCGAGAAAGTCGACTTCGAGAAACTGAGAAAATATGCGAAGGCGCTCAGAGTCCAGATCGAGCCTTACATTCTGGCGGTGACGACATGAAAGCAGAAGCGCTGAAAGCAAGAATTAAGGTTATCGCGCAAGAGCATCACAAGACGTTCAATGAAGTTTGGAAGCAACTGCTTCTGGAGCGATTTCTAGCGAGACTGGCCCGTTCAAATTACCATGATAAGTTCATCTTCAAAGGCGGTCTTCTGCTCGCTCAGTATCTGATCATCGGAAGAGAAACGACAGATGCTGATTTCTTGATGACAAAGATGAAATCCGAAGCCGGCGCAATAGAAACAGCATTCAAAGATATCACCGCAATCGACTTGGCAGATGGATTCAGTTTTTCTTACGCTGATATTGAAGAACTGAATCAACCGCATATGGAATATCCGGGCTTTCGAGTCATTCTCGATGCAAGTCTCGAAAAAATGAAAGATCGAATTCAAATCGACATCGGCGTTGGGGATCTCGTTGATGCCGTTTCGAACCAGTTTCACCCTTTCGAATACAAAGGAAAACCAATTTTCGCAGGAGAAATTTCCCTCCTCACATATCCGGCCGAAGCCATTTTCGCCGAGAAGCTCGAAACGCTCATTTCAAAGGGTGCAGCAAACAGTAGAATGAAGGACTATCACGACGTAATCTTAATGATCCGCGAACCCGAGCTGCTTGATGTTGATCGACTGCGAATCGCTGTAGATCAAACCTTCAAGCACCGAGGAACAGTTCTCAATATTCCGGTCGACTTCGATTTGACTGGAGCTGAGTTTCTTCAGAAGCTTTGGACCCAACACCTGCGCGGCCTCGGCGCAGTCAAGGAGCAGCTCAATCTCCCTGAAAAGATATCCGACGTTTTGAAAGAGATGAATGTTTGGATTGTGCCGAAGCTTAAACCAACAGCCTCGTCAGGGTCCTGAGATGTGGCATCATGACGCTTTTGTCGATCAGGGATCCTCTAAAAGCATTTGGTTTTGGACGTCGATGTCTGGATAGTTTATTGTTCTAGTCATGCCCGACTTTAAGGAAAAAATATTAGATGCGATCATTCAAGATCTTAAAGCGAATCCCAAAGCTTTGGCTGCTTGGGAAGGGGGATCTGCTGCGACTGGAACTACTGATCAGTATTCAGATATTGATCTGGCGGTCGTCGGTTCCGATTCAGTTGATATACTTTTTGAATCTATTGAATCGACGCTGAATCGGATCTCAAGGATCACCCATAAATGGTTAGAGCCAAAGTCATTTTGGCCCGGCTGTTTTCAGCGAGTGTATATTCTTGCGGACTCGCCGAAACACTTCTTTGTCGACGTCGCTATATTCCTCCGCGAGTCAGACGATCTTCTACGTGAATTCATGGAGATCGATCGACATGGAAACCTTATTGTACAATTTGATAAGTTAGCAATCCTCAAACCGCGAAGAGGCGATCCCGAAACACTAAAAGCCAAACAGCTTAACCGCCTAAGTGAAATTGAAGCCGCATTCCCTGTTTATAAAACCAATGTCATAAAGGAATTAGATCGGGAACATTCCATTGATGCTTTTGCTTTTTATTTTGGTGGTATGGTGAGACCGTTGGTGGAAACTATGGGAATGCTCCACCGTCCTTTTCGCTTCGATTTCGGTTTGCGGTATCTTCACAAAACTTTTCCTATGGAAGATCAGAAACTTATCGAAAGATTTTTATATGTCAGAGATATGGACGAATTGAGAAAGCATGTTAACGAGATCGATATGTTATTAAAAAAAATAGCAAATCAGGTTCGAGATCGGCTTAGCAGATAAGAGCACCAACCCCTTCATTTGTGAAATGTTGGCAACTTGTTTGTCCTGACTTGATGATTCCTTAATTTGTCAGAACCGACTTCTATTCGGAATTTTTTTGTCTTTCAAATGTGAACCCACAGACAAATTTTGGATTTGCCTGGGACGACTCCGGCGAAACAAAAATCACTTTCAACAAAATTGAAATGCCACCGCCGCAGCAAAAAAAATCCTTGAATCAATCGATCAAAGGGTTCAATCCCCTACAGTCCGATGAACCCGAAAACCGCTAGATACATGTTCTTTCAACCTGCTAAGATGA
>JAYSTF010000014.1:0-17301 GCA_043720065.1 Pseudobdellovibrionaceae bacterium
GTGGACGACCGAGGCCACCGTGCCGTCGATCGCGCGGAAATCGATCAGGTAAGCTCGGCGCATGGCCTTCGATCAGACCCTACCGCCCCTGCTCGCCGAGCTGCACACGATCGAGCTCGACCACGCCGACGGCGACGGCATCGACTTCGAGCCGTACCAGGAGTTCCAGTCGGCCGACGACAACGCGGCGTGGATCCGGGCGTGGACCGGCAACCCGGAGCTGACCGGCGCCGAGTACCGGGTGTTCGGTCAGGACGGCACCGGTGGCTACGCGGCGTTCTGGCGGTCTGGCGTCAGTCGATGGCACCGAACAAGCTTACGTTGCGGCGCCGCAGATGTACGTCAGCTGGCGTAAGCCGACGCTTAAAGGGTTCAGCGTTACACTTGGCCGAAAGATTCACACCTGGAGTCGATTTGATGAAGAGTGGCGACTTGGCGTTTGGCAACCCAACGTCCGTTGGGATTACTTGCATCCGGTCCAGCAAGGTTTAACTGGGTTGTTTGTAGGTGGACATGGTCGCGACGTTCAAGTTACGGCGTTCGCAACCGGGCTACTACTGCCTGATCAAGGGCCAGAGTTTGAAACGGTCAATGGGGAGTTTCATTCAAGCAATCGCTGGTTTCGCCAACCCGAGAGTCGCCATACGATTTTCAACCAGGACAGGAAGCTCAATTACGAACTCGAGCGGCCTGAGACTAAAGACGTTCTCCTGCATGCAGGCTACGGCCTTAGTGTGTTGGTTGGTCGGGAGCAACAGGGGTTCTGGCTGCGCACGTCACTCGCAAACAAGCCAGTAAATCAATTGCATTTAGGCATTGATGGTTATCATAGTTTGGCCAAGGACAATCACTTTCTCGAATCCATCGCCGTAGTACACCCCAAAGTTGTGCGCCATAACGTTGCTACAGTTGAAGCCGGCTACCAGGCCGATGACTATGGAACATGGTTGTCGCTGACGGAGGAGTCGCCTCACGAAAGTGGTATGCCTGAAGCTTGGGAAGAGTCTTCGCTTTATGCCTCGAGATTTTTCGGGGCCACTTTTTCCCACCGGCTGCCTTGGCAAGGATTTAAAACTCAGTGGATCAAGTACAGCTACATGCAGTTGACGGAGGAGATTCCAGCACCCAAGGGTGGTGTGTATGAGGATGATTTAGAGTCTTCCTTAGATCGATTTCCTTACAAGCGTGTGATTGCTGTTGAGTGGAAAGCGCCGCTGTTAGATCGCGCGCGAAAAAAGTTAAATCTTGCGATTCGTTATCTCTATTCAATTCCGGAAAAAGGCGCGCTTTTATCGGGCGGCCTTGATTACATCCCGTTTCCTCAGATGCGTTGGAGCATTGGTGTTGATGTGCTGGGCGCACAGCTTGAGCCTGGCGACGAAAATGCGGGCCTCATGACTCTTTACCGCAACAATGACCGAGTTGTTGGGGGAGTTTCGTATGTGTTTTAGAATTGCTCTCGTTTTTCTTCTGGCGCTTTCAGCGTTAAACTGTGGTTTAAAAATCGGTGAGGCAGCCCCGAAGAATAAGCCGATCGTGGTCGGAGGAGCGGGTTTTACTTGCTTGTCCGAGCTCTCGGAGAAAATCGATGAATTTCTGGGTGCTCGAATGAATGAGACCGAAATTCGCCAGTTCATGAGCTGTATCCGCTATGGGTTTGAAAGTTTTGGCCGGCGTACGCGGGGCTCCGAAACCGACAGTTTTCAGCCAACCGAAATCGCCAGTTTTCTAACTGAATATTTTTTAAAAGATAAAAAAATTAGCGCCACTCTTTTAAGTGACATGATGATCGTGAAGAAGGCGCTCCTTGGTGGTCCGATCGATAAGGTTACGCGAGGAGATTTGATTCATGCCATCGAGACTTTAAAGTTTTTTGAAGAGCAAGCGATCAAACTTAACCCTTACATGGATCTTTATAACTTTCGTATTGGCCGGCTTTGGGCTTTGCAAAATGGCAATCCGACCTCGCGCGTAGAGGAAGCGGTAAGTGTTCTAAGAGAAGTGTCAGTAGCCCTGGGAAATCGGTTCGCTCAGGCGGCTCATCCTTATCCGATAGAAAGTTTAGAATCTTTGCTTTCTGAGTTTAGATCGTTTTCTGGCTGGAGTAAGATTTTTCCCGATGCTCGTCCCACGGCGAGTTGGGGAGAATTTCTTAGCGCCTACAAGGCTGTGGTGACCGGTGATGATTCCCCTTACGTAAGACCGCAAGACTGGGCAGTGCTGCTATCAAGTTCTGCTGGCGTCTACGGGCTTCACATCAAAACCAAGTATGCCAGAAGCAAAGCGTCGCTTCTCTACGGCGATGGCCTTGAAGCTCTAATTCGAACCGGTGATGATTTAGTCGCCATAGCAAACGCCGCAATCGACAGGCAGCCTAAGAAACTTATTAGTTTTACGCTTCTTGACCGTTTGATTGACTCGCTTCCGGGTGTAGGACTTATGCCGGATAAACCAAACCTGGCTTACGACTGGAGTGATGAGGAGAAAAAAGACTCTAGTCTTCGTGCCTCAAGTGTAAAAATGGGTGTTCGCGCTCTTTTCGATCGAATTTTAGGAGATGACGCCGTTCCTTGGCGCTCTAGACGAAGCGAAGGCTTGAGTCGCGTCAACATTGGGCAGATGGTCGCTGAGTTTTCCCAATGGACGGAGATTCAACGGTTTCTGGATCGCACGTTTAAGCCGGGCGATAATCAGAGCGATCGTCTCGAAACCCTGTCCGAAAAACTTGGTCCAATAGGTGCCAGCGATCAACTTATGCGGCTCATGGGGTCAAAAGATGCATCAAGTGAGGGAATGCAAATCGTTCGCACCATTGAGATACAGGTTCGCCCACTTTATCGGCCCGGAGACAACCAAGTCTTTTTAACTGAACAAAGCGAGCTGCCCAGACATAGAGTTGTGCATGGATTTCATAATCTTTCGCTCATGAATGTCATGCGTGGTGCGATTTCACTTCTGATGCGTGGTTATAGTTCCTTTAAAAGCGGCGAGGGACTTTTCAATAAAGGAATGACGGAAGAAGAGATGCAAGCGTTTTACATGGATGTCCGCGATCTTGGGGTGGACTTAGGGTTCTTTGATCCCGGGAGTGAAAATTCTGGGGTGCGGGCATTTCGTGAGGCGAATTTATTTACTTACTCGGGCAACGGAATTCTTCACCCGCGAAAAGCCCCAGAGACAATTGCTGATCATCTGACGCCTTCTGAGGCGATGGAATATCTCGCATTCATTTATTCCGGTGGCAATATGGGTACGGAAATTTATCAAGCCATGACAAATCGTGAGACAGGATTGTGCCGGAAGCAGAGTCGCGGCGCACCTAATAGTCGACACGGATATCCGATGGTTGATCGAGAGTGTTTTGCGCGGGAATTGATGGCTGTTCTTCTGCCGCGGCTGAAGACAATGCCGACCCTGTTAACCGAGCTTAATCACGCCACGCCGGAGCGCAGGCATCAAGTGGCTCAGGAGATTGTGGAAACCGTGACGGCCAATTCGTCGTCAAATCCGAAGTATGTTGAATGGCACGAGATCACAACGCTTTCGATGATTCTGCATTACACCGAGGCTGTGATGACGCGTTATAACAGGGACGGGGATAATATTCTCAACACGGATGAAGTTTGGGACGCGTTCGTGACTTTCGAAAACTACATTACTGTTCTGATTCAGAATAAATGCCGAAAGCAAATCAAAGGTTGGATCACGGGCCTTACCTGCGACCGTATGCCAAAGCATTTGTCGGCTGCCTTATTTGCCTATTTAGTAAGCAACGGTAAGGTGCCCGCCACGGCTTCTGATTTGTTGTCTTTGAGTTTAAATCAGTTTCCCAAAGCGCCCATTGTCGGCGTCAAGTTCCACGTGGATCGCACGGGCCTCCTTAGAGTTTTTGCTGCCCTGGTCAAAGAGAGCGTCGAATCCTCCAATCGCAAATAAATTTGCTGACCTCACTTTCTGAATTGCATAAAACACTTAAAGTTCTCATCGAAGGCCAAACATCACCCGGAGGTACTCTAGTTATGCGAATCCTAATTTTCTTTAGTGCGGTTCTATTGGGCGTCAGTGCTCACGCTGAACTTGAAAAATACAAAATCGATCCTACTCACACGTCAGTTGTGTTTAAAGTGAATCACTTAGGATTTGCCAACGTTTACGGAATGTTTCCCGCGGTTGAAGGTAGCTTCACTGTCAATGACGCGAAACCAGAAGAATCTAAAATTGAAGTTAAAATTAAAGCCGACTCCATCACAACAAATGAAGCCAAGCGCGATAAGCATTTAAAGAGCCCTGACTTTTTTAGCGTTAAAGCGAACCCGACCATAACTTTCAAATCAAAATCCGTGAAGAAGAGTGCTGAGGGCATGTACAAAATCACTGGGGATTTGGCAATGAATGGTGAAACAAAGCAAGTCAGCTTTGATCTTAAGCGCGGGCGAACCGGAAAAGATCCCTGGGGCGCAACTCGCACTGGCGGCGAGACTTCATTTAAAGTGAAGCGTTCGGATTTCAAAATGAATTACATGCAGGGCGAAAATCAAGTCGGTGACGAAGTCGAACTGATTGTCAGTCTCGAAGGCATCCGTGAGTGATATTCAGCTCTTTGGTTTGATCCGGGGAGTGGTATTGCCGGCGCTGGTGAGCGGAGCGATCTACTTGATCGCTCGGTTCACGCCAGGAGTTTTCCGGCAAACACTTCGCTCAGCGGGAGTTTCTGCGGGCGTCTTTTTGGCGTTTATCCTTTTGTTGGGTCCGCCTTCATGGCCATGGGCGGGTAGTCCTTTAGGGATATTGGCGGCATGTGTTTTTGCGTCCATGTGGCCACTTGTAGAAAATCTCGCCGGGCGAAGAATTTGGTTCACGAGATATATCGGTCTCGCATTGGTTTCGGTAGTGGTACTGAAGCCATTTATTTTCTTGAATTGGACAACACTTCAGGCGGCGCAAGTTGTTATTGCGATCGCGTCGGTAGGTGCCATCGTCTGGCTAGTCCTTGATCGCGCGAGCGAAAACATGCACACGGCAGGTACACTTGCGTCGTACGTTGTGATGGCAACGGGGCTTGCGATCACCATGGCAATGGAAGGTAGTGCCTCATTGGGCCAAATGGGCGGTGCGCTTTGCGCTGCACTTGGTGCTCCGCTCGTTCTGGCGTTGTTTGGTTTCGTGCGGCCCGGGCGCTCGGAGCTCAACGGCGCGTTCTTAATAATTTTCTTAAGTCTAGCTCTCGCCCATGGGTTTTATGCGGACACGAATTGGTATTGGAATTTATGGTTAGTTTCGCCATTGATCTACTTAATGGCCCGAAGCTTCACAGCCGCAATGCCGTCAAGCCCGATCAAGGACGCTTTGCTGAGTGCTGTGATCTCGGCGATCCCTGTGGGCTATGCTCTTTTTACGACATATCGGCGACTTGTTTAGCAACCAGATCGTGGCCAAGCCACCAGACGGGCTGTTTCGGTTCCCAACTCTGGGAGAGCATTAGACGGCCGCAGGCCGTGAACACGATTTCGCTTAGAGGTGCCGTCATTAGCTGTTTTGGATCCTTATGCATGTTGATCAAGTCCGTTGAAGCTACGCGCATCTTCGCCATTTGCTCGGGCCCGTTATGCTGCGGCCAAATATCAAACTTCGACCACTCTTTTATGACTGGAGAAGAAAAATAATTGCCGGTAAAATCCATAAGCTTTGGCAGAGTAAATTCTGGCTTAAGTAGGGCTAAGGCCTTTTCAATCAGAGCGAGAACCTGCGGTTCGCCGTTCGCTTCGTTTTCCAGGGCGCCGAGGAGCGGATAAAGAGCAATTTCGACTCCTAAAAAAACAGAGCTGGAATTGGTGAGAATTTCAGGCGCGTTATAAACACTCGCGCGAACACCTTTGGGCAGGGACTTTCTTGCGACGTCCTCAAGAGCGATTTTGGCAAACCCTTGAAGGTACGGAGCGTACGATTGCCATTGATATTTTTCCCCGACTAAAACCTCTGTTCCGTGGTAACCGTAAGCTACGTAAGCCACTCTTTGTCCCTTGCCCTCAACCCGAAAGCGAAGGTCGGCCGTAAGTTCGATGAGATGAGAATAAGTTTCCGCGGTAACATCTAAAAAACTCTGGTCGCAGATCCGTCCCAGTTCTGATTGCCAAAACTCTTCGCTAGATGCGAACCGATCGCCGGAACCTTTAAACACTCGATTAATCGCGGGCAATACGATTTTCGCCCGTGGAACTCCGCCTGCCATCGTGTGGACAAAAAGAACGTTGGCGGTTTCAGGGATATGCTTTTCAAGTTCAGAAATATAGGCGCGCACTCTTTGCCGAAAGCTATCGCGCCCGCGTTGGCGGGAAATTTGGAGACTGTTCCAGTCAAGTTCTGCCTTGTCCCATTCACTAAGCTTTAAGCCATGCAATTGATCGCACGGGGTTCGTCCTGAGTCGTCAGGCTCGAGATCAAAGCCGGCTTCCAAGGGGATGTTGATCAGAGGTTGGTCTTTTTCCTGTAGTTCCTCATGGGAAAGTGGGCGAAGCTTAAAGTTTTCATCGCGGCGGCCGACCGTGGAGTAAATCACTTTCATTCCCAGTTTCTCGGCCTCGTTCACCAAGCCATTCACATACCCGCGGCTGAAGAGTTCACCGAAGATGACCACGACGTCTCCAGGTTTCCAGCCTGGATGGGTGGGCAGCTCCCTCATGGGAGTAAATGCGTAAGCCATAAATCCTCCAAAGGCGTAAAGCCTAACAGGACACCTTACGTTGAATCAAATCTTTGCCTATGCTAAACATTTGAGAATGCGCGTCATTAGCTTAGTACCATCCTGGACAGAGACTCTGATTGAAGCGGGCGTCGACGTCGTCGGTCGCACCCGGTATTGCATCCATCCAGAGTGGCGAATCACCACTTTGCCTATCGTCGGTGGGACCAAAGATGTGAGTTGGGAAAAGGTCAAAGCGCTGGACGCGGATTTGCTGCTCCTTGATCAAGAGGAAAATCCCAAGCGTTTCGCCCAAGAGAGTCCCATTCCGACAATGTCCACCCATGTACATAACATCCGCACTCTCGGCGTTGAGCTGCAACACTTGGGTCGCAAGTTTCAGAACGATAAGCTGCTCGAATACGGTGTCCAAGCGATGGGGAGAAAACTTTCACCAGAACTTATCGATTGGTCGAAGCTTCCGGGCGTCATTGAATGGTGGCGGCCGCCTGAGGTTAAGATCGAGCGCGTGCTTTACATGATTTGGAAGAGTCCCTGGATGTGCGTCTCAAGGCAGACTTATATCGGCTCCGTGCTTACGACCGTCGGGGTCGGCAAGTTCATGCCCGAGTTTAAGGACAAATATCCAAAAATTACGCTGGAAGAATATGCCTCCCCATCAACTCTGATTCTTTTCTCGAGCGAGCCATACGCGTTTGCTAAGGAAAAAGAACAGGTAATGGAACTAAAGAGCCCCATGGCCTTGGTCAACGGGGAGTGCTTTAGCTGGTTTGGGCTAAGGGGTCTTAAGTTCCTAGCATCCCTTTCAGTTTGAAAATTCTACATAGTTAAACATCACAAGCTCTTTGACTTATTGAGGAAACGCCAAAATAAGTAGGGCCGACAAATTACGTTAGTGAACAAGAATTAGCCATAAGGAAGCCTCATTAAGGAATCTGAAAGACTAATCTTTTCCTACGTTTAGGTCAGACCGAGCGACGGTACATAGATTGTAAGTAAGACAGCTCGTAAGAGTGCATTCTCGTTATTCCCGACTGCCCTAGTGGCTGAGAGATCGAGTTTGATGAAAAAGGCGTGGCAGCCAAATCACCTCAGTCCCGCGAAAGCGGCATTGATGGCAATTTCCCTAATCCTGGCGTTTTTAACGTCCAGTGGCCTCGCGCTTGCTCAAATCAACGAATCTTCTGATTCCCGGATCTCACTTGCGTCTCCCGCAAATGAACTAAAGCCCCGCAAGTGGAGCGGCGAATGGTGGCTCGGCGTTGGCGCAGCGAACTTCACCGAAGCCAAAGATGAAAGCACGAGTGGGATGGTTAAGCTCGGGGTAAAGTTCCGGTATGAAATGGCAGAATGGGTACGCATCAGCCTAGAGCCGGAGCTACGCTCCTACTCAAGCCGAACCCAGGCGCGCTACGAGGGTGAGGTTAACCAGTCTGGCTTTCGACTTAAAGAAGGGTATGTGGGTTTCGGCCTCGAGGAAACTTTCGATGTGAAAGTCGGGGCTTTGTCGCAGAAGGTACTCCGATCAGAACTCTTGATCTCAGGACGTAGGGCGTTTCCGGGTCTGCGCGAAACGCTCACTCTAGGCCCCAAATCCCTCCAGCTAAGAGCCTCCGCGCAGCAAGTCGTTCCGACCTCTTATTCACTCAACTCCGAGCGGGTCGACAAAGAGCAAACTCCCACTTTATTAACTGAAACATTAGATTTTAAGATCACCCCGGCGAAAACGTTTGAAGCGGAGGTTCATGCCACGCATTTCCGCTTCAATCATTTGCCGGCGGTGGTTGCTTTTGAAAGCATGACTTTAGGTAACACAGTCGACGGTGATGAGCCGGCAACAAGTACGTTCCGCTATAACTTTGAAGGCTTTCTTCTCGGCTCAAGATTCTGCGTTTGTTTGGGTGGTCCCATCTCATTCACCTTTGGTGGCCAGTGGTTGCAAAACGCTGAGGCGCCGACGAAATCCAATCGCGGTCAGCTCTTATTTCTTCAATCCAACATCAAGCCGAATTCAAGCATTGAGCTAGTGCCGAAGTTTACAACTTATTTTAATGAATCTGACACTTCGCCAGGGACATATAACCGCTGGGAACTTGGAAATAATAACCGCAAAGGTATTGCCGCAGAGCTAGAAATTCTTTTCCCTAAGCAGGGCTTTAAAGTCGAAATGTATGTCGTTCAAGCAAAAGTCATTAATCAAGATCCGTTTCAAGGTGACAAGCAATCGTTTTATATAAGCGTGGAGACTGATCATGTGCCGTTTTAAATTATTTTTGGCGGCCACCGCTACCTTAATGTTGGCGGGATGTTGGAAGCCCTCGGAAAAGGGCGACCTCAATAACGGGAAGAGCGATGAGAGCGCGACCGCGTCTTTTGGTGTCACTGAAATACATGGGGAAATTGCAGCGCCGAAACCAGTTGGACTTGATGCAACTAAAGTTTGGCGACTAGCCCAGAGTAAAGAAGTGCTGGTCACCGCTTGTTTACAAGACCGTAGAGCCAGTGGTTCGGTCAAAGGACAAAAGTTTTCAGTTGAAATTGTGGAAGAGCAGCGCCGAATTCAACTTGATCCAAGTGACAAGAAGAGCTGTATTGTTTGGCGCGAAGTAGTCCCCTACAATCCGTTAGCCGAAAAGCCGGGTTACATCGAAGTTAAGCGTCGCATACATGCTGAAGGTGCTCACGTTGGCTTTAAAGAACTGATCCTTGGGATTAATCCGTGGGCGGGAGAGCGCGGCGACACTTCTAAGCCCGTGATCTGGCTAAAGACGGGCAAAGAAATCGCTGAGTCTTATAAAATAAAATCGGCGGACAGTGCTCAGGCCCTTGCTGGAAAATTACCTGGCGATCAAGCTCAACTTTGGATGTCGGAAGTGAGTCCCTTGATCACATACAAAGACGAACAAGATGCAGAGCTGAGGCTTGCTTACAATAAGCTTAACGGCCGTGTGGAAAAGGGTATCGACGGAGAAGCTGGAGCTTTACTTGAAGTCCTTTTATCCATGCGTCCAACCATGCGGGTTGAGAAGTTAGATGGAAATCCGTTCTCTTATCCGATTCAGTCTGGTGCATTTAACGTTCACGTTAGCCTCTATGCCGCGAATACGGGTACGCACCGAAACGAAAGGCACTTACTTACTCCAATTACGATTCCTGCCGTAGGAAAAATCATCGATGGTCGGTTAGAGGTCGCGGTGAATATGGGTCTTTCTCGTCGTCTGACGCGAGGGCGGCTTGAAATGGCAGTGATGGTTGAGCCTGCGGGACTCGACAAGAAGCTTACGATGAAGCCCTTTGAGGCGGTCTTTGTGCTCGGCGATGTGACGAAAGTGATCGGAAGCGCGAGCGCGAAATTGAGTCCTGAAGTCTACAAGGGTGAAAAACCCTTTAGCTATTCCGAGTTCATGAAGTCGGCGCAGAATTTCAAAGAAATTCAAGATCGAGTCGTCCACGCAAATGCGTTTGAGCCGTTTATTTATGAAACAGCATCCGTCATGTTCGCAGGAGTTCGTCCCGGAGAGACGGCAACGAAGCGAACCATGGATTACAAGGTTACCAGTTGCGTGCGTGACACGTTAACCGGCGAGCGAGTGCAGAACCAGCCGTTCTATGTCTACGATGAAGACGGCAAAGAAATCAAAATACTGAAAGAAAAGAAGTTGCCGAACGAAGCCGATGAGTGGCTTCCCATGAAGACAAGTCAAGAAGGCTGCTTGATTTGGACATCAAGTGTGACTCACCAGTATTACCACCCGGAAGAATTTTTCTTTCCCGTATTTAAGATTCGTCACCCCAGAACTCAAGCTGGTAAAGAGTCACTAAAGCAACTCGTGATTAACCCATGGGATGCGATGTTTAGAACGTTTGGGTTTGATCGCATAGAATTCACGCAGCAATTTATTGATTCAGTTAGAAATCGAAAGAAGATCCCTTCGCGAATGTTCGTTCCACGATACAGCTACCATGCGATCCGATTCCGTTACGAGATCGATCGGTTCATGGAGCTCGAAGTTAAGAAGCAGGTGCTCCTTAACTTACGGCCGCAAGTGCTTCGTTATAGCGGAATTGTTGGTGGACGAAGAGTTACTGAATCCCTTCGTGACGGGATTTGGCTTATGAAGGTAGCCATTCAAAAGGATTATCTTGATCCAGCCGATAAGGGTGTGTTTCTAAGGCCTTCAAAAACCAAAGATGGAAAGTACACAACTGCCGTGAATGTCGATCGGAAACTTACGCCTCGGCATTTTGTCACAGTTGTAAAGAAACTTGTTCGCGTAAATGACGGCGAAATCAACACGCCAGTTGAGTTCTCGATGCAGGATCTCAGACTAATGCGTATCCGAGCACAGTTTCTTGTGCAGCTAGAGCCAGTGGATGAAAACCAACTTCAAGTGGCCAATATCTTGGGCGCACAAATGAAGCGCCAACTGGTGGAGTTAGAGACCAAGCGTGCAATGACGGATAACGAGAAGCGTGCAAAGATTATTGAGGACCGCGAGAACCTGCAGAAAGCCGTGGCAAAGATCCGGGCCGAGCTTATTAAACACAAGGTACTTAAAGTCGGACAGCTGCAGAATCTGCAGCGGGCGGAAGAAGAGGCGGCGAAACTTGCGGGCCAACCTTTCGTCAAAATCCCTGGATTCGATATTTCGAGTAACGTTGAAGCTGAGATCTTAGAAGCGCTAAAGGTTAATGATTTTACGATCACGACGACGGCTCCCATCGTTGACCTTGATACATTAATTGAAAAGGACACTGGTCTCGAGCGTCGCTCCTTCGTCGGCCCGATTATCTTTCTATCGAATGCATACAGCGATGATTTGCGTCCGACCGACAATTTGGATGAAGCGAACTGCGAAGTGACTGATTGCGATGAGTTAAAAACCCGGGACATCGAGGGTAAGCAATTCCGCAACAATTACGACACCAGCCCATTCTTCGGATCCATCGCCCATTTGGCGACAGTGCAAGTCGATGACTTGATCAAAGAGTACCGCCGAGGTCAGGAAGTATACCGCGTGGAGATGCCGAATCTCTCCTCGATCGCCAACTACGCCCGATTGTACAACATGAAATTTATTTCCCTCGGCGGTGAAAAGGCAACCATCACAGACCCAAACTGCAAGGGCTCCAGTGATAAGTGCCAAGTTCCCGCCGGTGAATTTCAGTTGGATGCTAATTCTCTGCTTAGCGAAATGAATTCCGAAAAAGGGGAGCTTGGTGCCTTTAGGAGTCAGAGAGAGTTTTTACTCTCGGGATTCAGGGGTCATCGCTTCTGGAAAGCGATGCCAGTCAACCAGCCGGTTGGAATGACGGATTGGATGAAGCTTGCGGCGAGCGGCGATATCACTCCAGCAATGGGGGACAGGCTCTGCCGAATGTTCGCGAGCCATATCGCTAAGGCAATGGGCCGAAGAATTGACGACTTAGTCATTGCAGCGGTTTTCCGCCAATGTTTTATCCCGACCATGCAGGGTGAGGGTCGAGCGCCCTTTTGGCTCGATACTAAACTTCGAGTTTCAAAAACCGGTGAGTACGTCTTTAAGGGCGGAAAACAAATGAACCTGAACGTGGGCTCAAACTTTGGTCTTAGCCACAGCACAAGTTTCAGCATAGGTGCTGGATTCAACCTCATGGAACTTCCCCTCTTCGGCATGGGACTAAACCGCATGCTGGGTTCCAATACCGCTGGATCATTTCTTAAGCCGTTCTCGCTAAAGATGGGGGTCGACACAAGCCGCTCCCAAAGTGATGGCACGAGCATCAGTGAATCAACCTATCTGGTCATGCAGATGGCGAGCTTCGCGATTCAGTTGAAGGAATATGAACGGTGCACCATCGTGAAGCTGAATCTGAAAGTGGTGGCTGACGCTGAGCACCTGCCAATGTTTGGAACTCCGGAGCAGCGTCAGGCTGTGCATGAGGCGATCCATCGTGGGTTGTTTGTTTGTACGGGGAAAAAGGACGATAAGCCTTTGGCAGTTACTGAGAGTTACTATTACTTCACTCAGCATTTCACTGAAGGCGACATGCTTGATCAAGCGGATCTCTACAACCATCCTTGGCTGCTCGCTATGCGGGGAGTGCGGGACTTCGCCAACTTCGCTCGTTTAATTCGAGCGCAGGAATTCACGCTGTTAGCTCCATTTACGAAAGTAGTGGATAAGCCGGGTTGGGCGCTAGATCAAATGGTGGATACGTATCGCAGAGTTCAACCAACGTTTCCGGGGCTATACACTCCCCATCATGAAGATGAAGGACTTAAGGAATATCCGGCGGATCAAAATCCATCCGAGGCGTTTATAAAATAAGATCAGTCAAATGTTGGGCTACCCGCGTGGTGGCCGTAGACTTCGCAAGCACTGCCCGTTGAATTTTTGGCTTCCATGATTTTAATTCGGTATCAATTAAGCAGTTGGTTAAAATCTCTGTCATGGCTTTCGCGTTTCGCGCGGAATTTACCATCGCGATTTTGTCAGTTAATCGCTCGTTTTGAAACTCGATTGCTTCGCGGTTATTGAGATGTTTTGGGCCGACGATCGTAACCAGACCAGCACCAAGGGGCTCCATCACGCTATGAACCGTCCGTACATATGAGCCGCCGACAAACCCTAAATCTGCTTTGGCATACAATTCTGCTAAGATTCCGATCTGATCGACCAGCAGCACACTTGAGCCATCCCACTGTTCGAGGGTCGAAAATCGTGCGGACTTCAAATTTATTTGTGCCAATTGTTTTTCCAATGCCGATAGGTGAGCCGGAGTGGGCTCGTGAGGTACGAGGATTAAAGCGAGCGAGCCCGTCTTAAGCAGGTCGGTCGTAGCTGCTAGAATGACCTTTTCATCCGGCGTCCATGTCGAACCACATATCAAAATCGGCATGTGAGAGCGGATTTTAACGGGAAGTGGTTTTGGATTTCGTAAACGTTCCACGACCTGATCATAGCGAGTGTCACCGAGGACTTTCACGGGCCTACCGATTTTGAGTTTGTCCAATTCGTGTTTGTCTTTTTCGCTAACGGTAAAAATTTGATCTGCACCTTGATAACGCCAGCGAACGGCGAACTTGGTCAGCTTTTCGAAAAACTTGAGCGGTCGGCGAGTGGCGGAAAAGAGAATGACTGGGACCCTCAGCTGAGCACAGGTTGCGGTAAGTTCTGGCCATAAATCAGTTCTAGCAACGGCTAGCAACGACGGGTTTAATTTTTTGATGAACCCGCGCATTGGTCCCGGCAGATCGAGTGGCAGCGGCCCTGAAGCGTCTACGCCGGGGTGGCTTTCCACGCCCTTTTTAAAGCTGGGTGAAAAGTACGTAACATAAATTTTCCAATAAGGATGACGGTGCTTCCACTCTCTTATGAGAGGTTTCGCGTACTCGAATTCGCCAGAGGCGCAATGAATCCAAAGGGTCGGCGACTGGCCAGTCCACTCGGGCCATTCGCGCCGTTTCAATCTTAGACCTATCGTCGCCCTCACTTTTTTATGAAACGGTAAAATGAGCAAAATTATGAGTGCGCCAAGTGGCACCACGAAAAGGCGATAAACGAAAAGTAAAAATGAGTTGCGACGAGAGTTCATGCTTAATCGGAAGCTTAGCCCCAAAAGTTCCTGAAATACAGGAGTAGGGTGAGTTTTGAGGAAAAATGCCTCTTTTCCTTAGGCACTGAGATTGCTCAAAATGAGAGCGAACATGAGGAAAAAACTAGGGTTTTTAAAAAATATTCTCATCCAACTGCCGGAGAAAGTTTTAGGCGACAATTTGCTGAGTCATTCGGCCGCTCTCGCCTATTTCACGGCGTTAGCATTAGCTCCGCTCCTAATTCTTCTTTTGGCATTCATTTCCACGTTTAGTCCGGGCGCGCAGGAGGATCTAGCTCTTCAGATTCGCGTGATCATGGGACACGAGGCGTCTCAAGCGGCGGAACTTATTTTAAAAGGTGCGGCCGATCGGCCTGATCTCAGGCGCCTTGCGGATTGGGGTGGCATACTCACCTTAATGATTGCAGCAAGCGTTGTGTTTGCCGAGCTTCAGTCCGCGCTCAATGTAATTTTTGAAACCACCGCAGCTGAAAAGCAAAAAGCATCACGGTGGGGACACGTGCGGGAGTTTATTTCGCGAAGGTCGCTTTGCCTTCTGATGGTGGTTTCATTCGTGTTGTTAACTATCATTTCTCTTGCCGCGGGCTCCGTCATTAAATTCTATTTAACCGACGATCTTGAAATCTGGGGATCCATTTTGCATGCCCTGCTTTCATTCGGAGTTTATGCCTTGCTGTTTGGTGGGTTATTTAAATTTATGCCTGACACACAGGTGACTTGGCGGTCTTCAATGCGCGGTGGAGTTATCGCGGCATTGTTTTTTGTTATTGGGAAGGCGGCGATCGGCCGCTATTTGGGGGAGACGGCGATTGGTTCCGCCTATGGGGCGGCAGGCTCACTGATCGCTTTGCTAGTTTGGGTCTTTTACTCTTCGCTCGCGATCTATATCGGAGCCGAAGTTTCCTCCATTATTAACCGGTTACAAAAGGCTTAATAGTTATGAATTTTTTGTGCGCGCCCAGCTGGCGAGGAGCTTACCAGATTCAAGGTTTGGTCATGAGCAAGAAAAAAGCACCTGAGCTTCCACGATATGACGGTTAAGAATTTACGCGCCTCAAAGCTAGCCGCATTCCGTTTTCTTTCGCCAAAAGAAAAACGCAGAGTCTAGCAAGCCCTAGGCGAATTGGCCCAATTGCAGTAGGATCAATCTCAACCTCGCCTCATTAAAATCAACTGGTGATATCATCTCTGGAGCTGTCATGAGGCTGACCAACTCATCCATGGAGCCGACGGAAGGAGAGGATACTTTTATGCTTCCAAATCCGAACCGAGCAAAAATAAACTTCACTCCCGCATAAAACGCGGCTTCTTGGTCCCAATGAGTGTCACCGACATAAATAGGTCTCTTCAGTTGATTGCGTTTTGCAATCGTCTTTATATTCTCACTCTTAGGCAAGTTCGTCTGACCGAAACAAAGCGCATCTTGGAATACATCGCGCAAGCCCGAATGCTCGAAAAAATAATTCAAGTACCACTCTTGGCAGTTGCTCACCAAAAACAGCCTATAATCGCGACTTAGTTTGCGAAGTCCTTCTGCCATGCCCGGATAAAAACGACCAACCCGAGCAATGATCTCTCTTTGTTCCGATTCATCCAGCAATGATCTTAGGTTTGGAACAGACTGCGCATGAGACGCAAATAAAACATCCACGCATTTATCAAAAGGAAGTCCTGAGACGCCTTTGATCGCTGCTTCATCTATAGTTATCTGCTATCCGATATCTGAACAATTTTGGTGGACGCCACGCCAAGCTCCAAGAACCAGGCAGCCTGACGTCATCTCACTTTTACGTGGTCCCCTGGGAGCGACAATGCCTCGATCTGACTGAACTGGCAAGACTCCGTTGGATCGAGAGGTGGCGGGCGCAACTCCACCGTGGACCAATAAGGATAAGACCTTTCGGGGTAAATGACGAACCCTTGGTCGAGGGGGGGGGCAAGTTTTCGACATTGGTATGGTGAAAAGTGACATTATTGTTGAAAAATGTCACTTTTCACCGCAAAATCCATAATGAGATGACGCGGAAACAAGATAAGACTATCAAAGGTCTCGGAGTCTTTAGAATTCATGAGGCCGAAAAGCTGGGCATCTCCCAGCAGGAGATCTCTCGAATGGCGAAAGCGGGCGTGCTCGTTCGCGCTGGCCGGGGGGTTTATTTTCACCGGGATGCCTATATCACTAACGACGTGGATTTTCGTATTGCCTGCCTCAAGTTTGGTAGCCAGTCCGTAATCGGCGGACTGTCCGCCCTTTTTCACTACAATCTCATAGAGCAGGTGCCGGAACAAACCTGGGTACTTGTTCCACCAGAAGTACGCACGAGAGAAAATCAATATAGGCTTATGCGGACAAAAGCTGATCTGACAATTGGAGTGGTGGAAAAGCCAGGTTACAGAATGTTGAGTGTGGAGCGAGCCCTTCTTGAGGGGCTGCGACTCTCAACGAAAATCGGCGAGCGCACTGCCATTGGCGCGGTACGAAGGGCATTTGCACAAAAACTCACAACGGAAGGGAAATTAGGGCGAATGGCAAAAGAGCTTGGTCTTGTTGCGCATCCCGTATGGGGACTTGGAACAGACTATCAAGCAGCCGATCAGCTAGACACTGGATGTCGAAACCGTCCAAAATCAGCGTTAGTGGACCGTGATCAGTTTAACTGACCTTGTGGACGTCCCCGATTGCACGGTTTCGACGTCCGGCCAGGTCGATCAATCGCCGCGCGTGTTCGTGCGCGGGTTTGAGGCCACAGCGTAGTGTCATTGGAGCACCTCCTCAATAAATTTCAAACTCAACTATTGGAGTTTATAAGCGATTTGACGTTTCAACTTCCTAGAAAGTCCCTCGCCTACGTAAGGAATTCGCTATCGCGCTAGTGCTCTCTGAAGCGGAAGAATTCCAAAATACTCTGGCAATCGTGATCGCTCAATTCTTCTTCCAGCGCTACTAGCATCAAGACTTCTCATCCAAGAAAATGATCACAATTTCATTGGACAATAGAATC
>JAYSTF010000131.1:0-59332 GCA_043720065.1 Pseudobdellovibrionaceae bacterium
AATTGCTAATAAAAATTTAATATCGCCGCAGGGCGGAATATTAATGGCCGTCAAATCAATCGGCGGATTTCGTTAACTTCGCCGTGCGAAGTACCGGCAAAGCGCTGATCTCGTGGACATATGTGACATAAGTGTTGTGCGCGTCTCAAAAAGTGCACGGCTTGCGATATAAATAAAACATATTTATAATGGGTCGCCCCTCACTCTGCAGCATAACCAAAGGTTTTAAAAACCATTAAAATTTTGATCTGGTGCGAAGTCATCGCATCTCTTAATCTGGGTGCTAGGTTCTATTGGGCCTAGAGAGGAGGTGGTGCTAATGGTTAATAAGTATTTAAGACCTGAGGCGGAGGTGATCGCCACCTGACCACCTAGGCTGACTTAAAAATTGGTCTAGAACAGGAAGGCGAGTTGTCTTCGCCTATTAATAACCATACGGGCTAGGAGTTTACTCCTGGCCCGTTTCATTTTTGGGAGTGAGAAATGCGGCGCAATTGGCGCGTAGCAGGTCTTTAATTTCTAACTCGTACTCTTTAATGAGTTTTTCTTCAGCGTTCACATGGCTGACCAGAACTTTAGAGTTATCGTCCTTGAGGTTGAGCTTCAACTTGATTCCACGTAATGGCAGTCCCAGATCGTAGGCTTCGGAAATCGCAGTTTCGGTCAAGTCATTCAACATTCCATCGAGAGCCCGTAAACCCATTTTCTGCTGTGCCGCAGTTTTCGCCACGAAATTAATAATGTCCGGTTCTATTTTGACGGTCAGGTTTGAGCGAGTTTTCAAATCAGCAACAACTCTTTTCGCATTTATGGCAACCACATCCGCATAGCGCGACTTTTTCACTGGCGGCAGAAGAACAATGCCGCCGGTGCGAACAGCCCGATCAATCAATGCTGCGGGAACCGCGCCTTTGCCGTTGCCAGCGCCGGCCTTCAAAATTTCCTTTAACCTTTCCTGAGTCATGATTTTCATGATTTCTGCGACCTCGTCGTCGGTCTTATCCTTAAAAATTTCCTCGCCCCACTGGCCCATAATAAAGATGGGTTTAAGGCCCAGTGGCCGCGGCCGTTTATCAACACCGGTGGGCCGAATTGTCGCGTTTTCAACCACGGTCTTGAGCTGGTCGAAGCTGCTTGAAGGCATGTCTTTAGCTTCATCAAAAGTGACCGCGCCGTTGGCGGGGCCGTCTTCCGCGGCTAAAGCAAGAAGGGGCAAATCTTGATCGCCTGAGGATTCGAGGATCGCGCGCATCCGGGCTTCCGCTGAATTGGAAAGATCAAAAGCCAAATGCTTGCCGTCATGGCCAAACATTTCTTTATTTATGGCCTGAACGATCGTGTTCTTACCGCTTCCGCTAGGGCCCATTATGATAAATACCGGAACTTCGCGGAAGTTCGTCGCCCGGCCGGTTTTAATCCGCCTTACAATTTGAGTCACCGCAGGTGTTTGATCGACGACATGCGCTTCCACTCTTTTTTGCAGATTCCAGAGCGGCGGTTTGCCATCGGCCGTCGGTAGCCACGCGTGTGCCGGCAAATGATTCTGCTCAACAAGATAGTGATAGGCCTCATCGATAGTAAGTTGCTCGCCATGTTTACGAAAGGCGGGATTTCTTGTCGCCCAGAGGAAGAGTCCATCCAATACTTTGAGGACAGAGTCGGGCATGGCAAGTGGTGGAGAGGCAAAAAAACTTTTCATTGAGAGAAGGTAGACAAGCGTTTCATCATCGACATAGAAGCCGTAGCGCCCCAGTAGGGCATCGCGCTTGGAGCTTAAGATTTTCATCACGTCTTCGTTCGACGGCTCAAGATTTAAGATCTTTTCAAAGCGGCGCTCATTGGCGCTGTCTGCTTTGATCATCTCGCGATACTCGCCGGGGGTTGTGATTCCAATGGCGGAATAGCCGACCTCTTCACCCTTTTCGAGTTTAGTTGAAGCACTCGTTTTAAAGCCCGTATTGTCTAGAATTGGCTTTAAGGCCTCTAGAACCAATTCCGGAAGGGTTGCCACCTCTTCCATGATAAATACCGTGCGAATCTTATGTTCTTTAAAATCTGTTTTTGCCGCTTTAAAAAGATCGGCGATCATGCTTCGCATCCGGCTATCCGATTTCGCGAAGGCATTTCCAGGTTTCGTATTATCGAGGCTTAGGAGCGAATGATTAATTAGTAAAAACTGAGTGTTCTTAAAAAACGCGCCTCGCAGCTCGTTTAAAAACTCGGACTCATTTTCACGTAGGCCCAATGGGACTTCCAAGAATTCAGGAGCTAAGCCAAAAGTGAGAAGCGTGACTAGCTGATCGATCAAAAAAGTCTTTCCTGAACCGGCTTCGCCGATCAGCATGACGTTGGAGTAGCTAGTTCGACCGAGCGCGAACATTATCTTGGCAAGATTTTGCGCTGAAATTTTTGAGAAAGTTTTTAGTAATGCTTCGCGAGCTTCAGCGTTTACTTCGCCCTCAGCATCAAAGGCCTTGTCCGGCAAAAACGCGGTTTCGATGTCTTGGCGTTTCTTAACCGCAAGGAGGAATTCTTCGGTGCCGTCGCGCATTTTTAGATCATGTGTGAGGTAACTTTCCAAAGCGGTCGGTTTGGAATTTGCCGCGAGGGCCGAGCTTGCGAACGTAATGAGTGCTGCCAACACGATCGATCTTTTAACCACGATTTCACCCCGATGATTTGTCATAATAGACATCCTGCGTCATGGCTATGGAAAATACTACAATTCGAAGTTCTGAACCCAGAATCACGAATTATTTTCCCGATTTTGGTTTTGCCCGCGCTTTCACGGGAGGACCCTCCACCCTCGGCGCTGCCAGCGGGTCGGTCCGAGCGGGGCAACGTCCGGCACGTTTGCTCCGCTGCCGACGAGTAATCCCAGCCTCTTAACGGGTTGGACGTGATGAAGTTCTATCCATCGATCATTCGCACAGCGATCGCCATTATCATTAGTATGAGTACAACGACCTTGATCTCGCGCGTGAACTTGATGTTTCGTGCGGGCGGGAAGCGGCGCTCGCTTTGAACCCGCTTGAACTCTGAACGTGCAGAGTTTTGGATTAACTGGCTTCTTCGCAAGCACTCGCTCGGCCTTCCTAACCGGATCATGGCGATGCAAGTAATCGTCCAGAACTTCTGATAGAATTTTGTCTAGACTAAATTTACCCTGCGCCGCTAGAAGCGACTTTACCCGTTCAAGTTTTTCGTGTGTGCCTTTCGTTATCCCGCACTCAAGCTGAACAAGATCTTCACCCTTAAATTTAATTCTATCTGAAACGGCAGAACTTGGCTGAAGGCGCGCGACTTCAACTTCAGTTTGGCGCGTAGTATGCGTCTGAGCAAATTTAACTAGATCAGATGCATTCTCTTTGTTAATCACAGCCACGATGCGACTAGCCTTAGCAACCGTGATATTTTGTTCAATGACAGCGGTTCTTAACTCCGGGATCTCCCGACTTTTGCGAGCCACTGAAATAAATGCGTAAGCGTTGGCTTCACTTAACCCCAACGCGCCTACGGCATAAGTAAATAGACTGGCATATCCCAATCGTTTAAAAAACTTTTGTTGATCGATTTCGCCTAAGATTAAAATAAGCTCGCCCTCGAGGCGCCGAAATTCTCGGCTTACCTTAATTGCGCGCTCGTGTAACTCGAGATGGTTTCTATCAAGTACTTCTGACATTTCAATTCCTCCTTCACGAATTAAAAGGAAATCTACCACATGTTTTTGAGAGTGAGTTTTTCGCGGCCACCGATCATGACATTGCGGGGCTCGCTGTTAAGCTTAAACGTTAGTGTAGCGGGCGATTCCAAAGCAAAATCACTTTTAAAATAAAATTCAAGATTGAATTAAATAACGCCCTAATTAGGATGCGCGGAAGTCCGTCAACTAAATTATTCACGAGAAAAATATTTGTGTATGCCAAGTAAGAAGGTCTAGGCTTGAACCACGAGGTGCAAATGAAAAATAATTTTATTACCTCAGTTCTTTTTCCTCCCCGCTGTAAATACTGACAAAGCCCGCGGGGCGGGTCAGATGTTCGATTTGCGCCAGAGGGGCCAAACGCTTAAGATTGCTCCCACCAATACAATGACTAGCTGAATGCGGAAGTCTGGCCAGCGCCACGTTTCAAATAAGATTTGCGATGAGACGACACTCAACAGATTCCCTAAAAGTAGGCCGAAGACCAAAGCGCTGCCGCTCCACAGTAGAGATTCTAGCCAGCCGGCTGATTTGAGCCATTTTGTCGAGGCGCCGATCCATGAAAACAAAAGACGTTCGCTTTTTCGCTCGCGCCACTGATGCCAAGAGAGCATGGACAATAGCAAAGCGGTAACGATCAATGCTAAGCCCGTGATTCCAAGAATTGGCCAACCCAAGTTATCAGTAAGATCTTTAAGGCGCTCGATGGTGGTGGCGAGATTCAGTAAAGAGAGAGTGGGAAACTGATTGGCAAGGCTTGCTTGGGTTGAAAAGAGCCGGTCCGTCTCCAGGCCATAAATTACGGCAAGAAAAGATTTTGGATATTCCTCTAGGACTCCGGGCGGGAACTGTAAAAAGAAATTCGGTTGGAAAGAACTCCATTTCACTTCGCGAAGATTTTGAATGAATGCAGTCATTTTTACGCCGGCGATTTCAAACTCAAGTTCATCGCCCAGTTTCAACGATGTGCGCTGGGCGAATTCTTTTTCCACGCTGATGCCGAGCTTTTCTCCGGGCGTAAATGTTTTATCTAAGGGCTTTCCCGCAACTAAAGTCTCGGCTTCTGTCAGTTCAGCGCGGTAGGTGAGGCGAACAGGGCGCCGACGAATGCCGTCGTCGGTAGGCACTTGGCCGTTTTGTTTAATGACCCGTGCAAGTAGAAGCGGTGAGGCATGACGTAAGTCCCCACCAGCGCTGCTGACGGCGGCCGAAAACGGTTTTAGGTCCTCTTCATTGATGTTAATCGCAAAAAGCTGAGGAAGTTCTTTAACCGACGGTGTGTGAATCTCCTGGCGCGCTACTTCGTAAAGATTTGGAATGGCGCTACCAATTGCGGCACTCCACCCAAGGCCTAGCCAAATCAGCGCGAGCAAAAGCCTTGGGCGCGAGAGTCCAAGGACGACAACTCTGGTCATACCTTCAGGATGAAACATAGCGATGGCAAGCCGTAGTAACTTCGGAAGTAACCAACCCGAAACAAGAAGTAACATTACAAGCGTCACTATTAATGCTCCCGCGATCGCGACCGAACTTAAGAGCCAAGCCGCAAGTGCCATGTAAGACCCAAGGGCAACTAGAATTGAGAAAAAATCCCTCCGCCATCCGATGACAGGAAGACTTGGGGCTGAATGATTAAGGAGTTGATCGAGGGCCATTTGTTTAAGCCGAATTAAGAAGGGGAGTCCAAACATCAAAAAATTTCCGGCAAGAAGCACTAAAGACAAGAGCAGCGAAACTTCCGTCACGACAAGCTCTCCCCCGCCCGGTAGGACCGCTCTTAAGCTGGGATTTAGGGCGCGAATCTGCGCTAGAACGATAAGCCAGGCCGTACTCCAACTAGCGAAAAGAATCAGCACTACTTGAGCGAAGGCAGCTAACGCAACACTTGAATGTTTTGCGCCTAGGATTTCGTATAGCGCGAAAATACCGGCCCGTTCTCTTAAGTGAATTTGCAGTAAATAAAATCCAGTGACAAAGCCAAGAAGCGCTAAAAACAAAGTCAGCAGCGAGACAAATCTTTCGACAAACTGAATGGCGCGTTTCACTCCGGCCACAGCGTCGTTCGGTGTTCTTAAGACGAGCTCTTCGGGCCAGTTTTCCAGTCGTACTCGGGCTTTGTCCAAATCGGTCCCAGAAGGCAGAGTCATCGTTGCGCGATACTGAACTTGGCTCCCTGGTTGAACGAGGTTGGTACCTGCGAGATCCTCTCGATGGATGTAAGCTCGAGGTGCGAAACCTACAGCTCCGCGCTTAGCACCAACGTCGGCCTCAATAAGGCCAGACACCTTGAAGTTACTTTCTCCAACGCGCACCTCGTCGCCGACCGTAATCTTAAGTTCCTCCGCCAATTCCTTGGCCAGCCAGATTAACTTATGACTTAGAGTGCCTGGATCGGCAATGCCGTCGCCTAATTTAATTTCGCCAACGGTCGGGAAGACTTTAGTGATCGCTTTTAAATCAACCAGAGAAGCTTTGTCTGAAAACCGAAGCGTCGCCAAAAGTTCCGTCTCGAGTGAAATCACGCTCGGCAAGTATACGTTTCGGATTTGCTCAAGTTCCGTTTCCGCCAGAGGCCGAGTTGAACTGACTTGAAAATCCCCGGTAAGGAGCTGACGCGCTTGAGTGCGGACAAGATGGAGTTGGGAATCTTTGAGACTTAAGCTAGTGACTAGGGCCCAAAACCCAAGTGTAAGTGCGATATAAGTTAAAGCAAGATTTCGCCTTGAGCGCCAAAGATCTAAAATTTGCAGGTGCAAAAGTTTAACTAACTGTCTCAAAGGCCCGCACTCTCCGAGGAGACTTGGCCGTCTAGGAACCTAAGACTGCGATCACAAAGAGCTGCGAACTCCGGATCGTGAGTGACCATGATTAGCGCCACTTTGGATTCGCGCGTGATCTTGAGCAAGCGGTCAACCACGTCGCGCGCGGATTTGCGGTCGAGGCTCGCCGTGGGTTCATCGGCTAAAATTAGATGGGGATGATTAATTAGCACTCTTGCGATGGCTACGCGCTGGCTCTCACCGCGACTAAGCTCGGATGGTAGATGAGTCGCGCGCTCACTTAAGCCCACTTGGGCCAAGGCATTAAGTGCTCGCTCTTGTGCTTCGTCGTCAGGTAGTCCTGCAAGGTCCAGCGGAAGTCGCGCATTCTCTAAAGCATTAAGGTGACCAATCAAGTGAAACTGCTGAAAGATCACGCCTATTCGTTTCGCGCGCAGGTCCGTCCATTCGTCGCGCGCTAGACTTTGGAGCTCTTGACCTTCAAATAAAATTTTTCCGGAATCGGGTGGAGTCAGGCCGGCAAGACAAGAAATCAAAGTCGATTTTCCGCAACCAGAGGGACCAAGTACTGCGAGACTCTCCCCAATCCGCAAATTAAACTGCACACCCCGTAAAACTTCGAGTCGACTTGGGCCGTCGCCAAAAGTTTTCCTCAATTCATTTACTTCAAGCATCACAAGAATCTCTCCAGGTAAGGTCCAACTTTGTCAGCGATTCTCCGATGGCCGTCGGCATTGGGGTGAAAGCCATCGGCCTGGTTCATCTTCGGGTCACCGGCCACGCCCTCAAGGAGAAAAGGCATTAGCTCTACTTTTTCTGACTTTGCGAGCTTGGGGAAAACCGCCATGAATGAATTTACGTACTCTTTGCCGTAATTGGGAAAGATGCGCATCTCGCCCAAAACCACTTTCGCACCTGATTTTTTCGCCGCTTGAATCAGCGATCTTAACGCAGTCTCAATCTTCGTCACAGGTGTCAGCTGACGGGCGTCATTGCCGCCGCCTACAATGACGATAAGTTTTGGCTTTGCCCGTTTGAGTTGAAAGTCGAGCGCCTTCCTCATTCCAGAAGCGAGCGATCCGCTCTCGGCCGCGTTGATTATAGTTGCACCCTTATCTTTCCAGCGGGCCTGTAGGAGCGCCGGATAGGACTCTTCTGGGAGCACTCCGTAGCCGGCGGTGATAGAATCACCGAGGAACAAAACCTGTTTGTTTGCAAATGCGTGGGAAGTAAAAGTGAAAATTAAAGCGATAAAACTAATTTGAATTCTCATGGCTCGCCCATGTTGCTGGAAACACACCGATCTTGACCACCCAAAAAAAATTGACGCGAGTGCATAAGGCAGCGTTCGAGAATGTGGAAAGAACGCCAAAAATGTTTTCTTGTAAAATTTTTAAAAAAATCTTGCGAACTATGTTGGATAGCTCTTAAGCTTGGTTCATGTGGGGGGGCGATGTAAGGCAGGAAACCATGTAGAAGCAAGGACGCTTCACATCGCCTTTTTTAAAAACTTCTTTTTTAAAAAACTAACCCACGGCTTCAATATCAATCGACGATTTCACTGAAACCTGATCGGCAGACATTTCAATCACTCTTGGAATCGCACTTAAGTCAAAGAGCAGCTGATTGAGCCTGTGAACAGCCATTCTTAGGCGATGCAGATGCTCCGGCGAAAAATCGGCCTGCCATAGGTGTCTGATAAGGCTATCGACGTCCATGCGTTTTTGGGCGGAAATCAGATTGAATACTGCGCAGAGAGTTCGCTTTTTACTTAGGTCCAACATCTTGCCTTGGAACTTCACCCAGCGCTGTTCCGGATGAAACTTTAAGCTCATCTGATCAGCGAAGACTTTGGCTTGTACGCGCTTCATCCAGAAAAATCGCGAAGTCGGTGAAAGTGTACTAAGTAAAACGGAGAGCTTGTTGGCCAGCTCCTCTCGGCAGCGTTCCTCTGTTGTCATTTGGTGATGAAGCGTAATTAGCCTAAGGTAACAAGCCCAGGACATTTCCGCCGCCGCCATTTGCAAGCGCTCTAGATTCGAGGCGGCCGTTTGATTGGAATCGAGCATCACACCGATCTCGCGTTCGAAAGCGTCGCCATCCACGAGAAGATCCAGGGCGGCCTGCCGAATTTCTGGTAACAGCACCTGCCCACGGATCAGACTCTCGGCAACGAAGTCTGCAATGAGAAGCCGCTTATCGGGGAGACTGGTTTTTGAATTCTGCAGGAGTCTTGAAACGCGAGCCCAAGCGCTTTGGGGCCCAACCAGATCAATCTCGGCAAGCATCAATGTGTGTTCGCGCTCAATCAATAGGTCAAATGACATATCGGGCGCTGCAAGCACCAATAGCTCGCGATAAAGGTGACCGAGCTTCGCTCCCCGCGAGTACAGGGATTCAATTCTCAAAAGCTGAATGAGAGTTAAGTGACGTAAAGGCGAATGCTGGAGCCGCGAGGCTCGTTCGAACGCCGCTTGGTAGCTTTGCGCTGCTTCAGCGATGGCCCCATCTTCTTCGCGAAACTTCGCTAGCGTCACAGTCGTTTGAATCCAAGTCGTTTCGCTTAAATTTCCCTCTAGGCGGGCCATACGCTCTGAAAGTTCGGAGAGCGTGTTACGCCACTGATGGATTTCGCCGGTCTGGTAATAGACGCAAGCCAAGTCTCTTAAAACCGCGACGTTTTCGCCGCAATGTCGTTCGGCGGTGAGAAGTGCTGTTTTCGCGTTTTCCAAGTCCCCCATATAAATAGAAACTTGGGCGCGCTGGTGTAACATAATTCTTCTCTCGACGAGGGTATCTCCCTCAATAGAATCGAGCACATCAAGCGCGGCTTGGTATTCGCCGTTAAGAAGGAACGCGTCGACTTTTTTTGCCCAAGCGGGAACTACAACTGAACCCATTACTGCGTCCCTCCGGTGCGGATACGGGGACGGGGGCCTGAAGAAATTCCAGAATTTGCATCAGTCAAAACTGGAATTGTTAAAAAACTCAGCAAATCCATTTTGGAATTAATGTAGGAGAGTTCCACCCTACTCGAGGCCAAAAGTTTTAGATCGCTGGGCAATAAACTAGAAATCATTACTTTCGCCGTAGCGCCGTCTTCAGCAATGTCTTCCGCGCTGCGAACTTTGGTGAAGTGTTCAAAAAACATCCCGCCACGGTTTGCCGTTTGAATATATTTAACAGGAATGATCTCCAGGACCCTATAGAGCAGCTCATCAAGTCCAGTGTGGTCTAGGAGTGCAGTCGCTCGCTCTTGCTCGAGCCGGCGCACGCGGTAATGGGGAGCGAAGGCCAGAAGCGGCCGATAGAGCGAGGAGAGCCAGCTGCGTTGCTCGAGAATATAATTTTTAAGGCACTCATTCCCACAGTTCAGCCGCAGGAATGGGTAATCCGCGACCGGATAATAAATCGGGTCGGGGCCAAGCTTGCCTTGTGCGCCCAACTCGCGAATCATCTGGCGCTCCACTTTATATGCACGAATAAACGCCAACACGGTGGCGATCGCCGGATTTAGCGCCGCCGATTGCACTCCATGCAGGTCGGGGCCAAGGATTCGCGTTGATTCCAACTCCCGCACTCTGTGCCAGTCCGGTCCCCATGGCCAAGCTTTGCCATCAAAGTAGATTGCCATCTCATGCGCGATCGCCTGGGATAAATAAAGCAAGTTTAAATCCGACCGTTCCGAGGAGTGATGCAGAAAAAGCGTCGTCACGTTGGAGAAAGCTTCAGTCCAAGAATCGATCGCCACATCAGGACGATTGGTAACGACAATCACGTAGCGTCGCTTAGGCGTGCCATTTAGACCCATTAAGCGGGAGGAGTCTTGGTTGGCATCGTGCACGGCGGGGGAGGTGACTTTGGCGCGCGAGGCCTGTGAGCATTCCATTGCCGAAGCGTCGGCGGCCACGCCGCTAATTCCAAGATGACGTGCTATTAGCGCGGGATCACCATTTAGCAGGTCGCGGCAAATAGAAGTTCCAATCGCTGTGGTGAGCAGTCGCAGCGTCACACCGTCAATCAAACTTTGAAGGTTGGAATCTTCGTAGACCGGAAACACGCGGTATGTAAAACCGTCTGGATCGTCGAGGGTTTGCGGACTTGCACCGTAAAGCAAAGTCATCGCGGCTTGCTCGGATCGGGAACGAGAGACTTGAGATTGCGCAAATCCGTTTAAGGAGATTGTGCCAAGAAGCCATACAACTATTAGATATCGAGCCATCGGGGCAATTTGGCGCTGTGGTTAACAAATAGCAAGCGGCGCGGGTCCGCCTAGTAGAGAGGATAGGCATTTTGTGAAAAATTCTTCAGTGGTTGCCTTCAGATTCGTGTGAACATTTGTTCACCTTTGTGGATATCGACATTGAATCGTGTCTGTTAGCTTCTTTCTAACCTTTTGGTCTTCCTTTCTTGTTTTACAAGAGTCGGCTCTAAAAGAGAGCCTCGAGGGGGGATGCAGGGAACTGCACCGATTCTTGTTAAACCCTCTCTCCTCACGGAGAGAGGGTTTTTTTTAAGGCGAATACCTGTGGCGACCAAAACCGGCACTTAGCCCAAAAACGCTTCATTGAACCTAACTAAACCATTGAAATTACGATAAAACTTAAGGCTTTGTAATTGCAACACTGTCTCGAGCTATGAAGCAAAAACTAGGTCTGCTTCTCATGTTGAACGTTTTCTGGGTGGGTATAGGTTGCGATCCAGCAAATAAACCAAGCCAGCGCCAAACTGAATTTTCCGATTCGGGCTTTCCCATTGGGAAAGTCGCAGCGGAGGAGTCGAAGCCGCTCATTTCCGGGCGCAAAAATTATGAAGACATAGTACCAGCTGCAGAAATTCCCTACCAAGAGCATCATGCTCCTACCGTCGAGCCTAAACCGAAAGAACCGTTTCAGATCGCCAATCCCAAATTAGTGATCGATGTCGATAAGGCGGAAGTCGACTTTCAGGTAGAGATTGTCACGGACAAGGGCCGTGAATCCGTACATTTAAAAGGGCCGTTTAATAAATCGGAAGCGCCATGGGTGGCGCACCTCTATGCGGTCGACCAGAAGATTTTAGAAGAGCGAAGAGTGAGCGCGAGTGTCGTCTGTGTGACTGCTTACTACTGCGACAGCATAGGAATCAAAATTCATTACACAGTTGATGGCAAGCCGACCTCCATTTACCGCGAATCCGGCGTTGAGGGTCCACGAATGGCTATGAGCGGTGATGACGATGAGGCTAAAGCTGAAGTTGCAGAGGGCGTGAAAGGCCAAACGGTCAAGCCGGCGTTTGAAGTTGACGAAACCACTGGCACCGCGAAGCCAGTCGAAGCACCTGATGTCAGACCGCGCCCAACATCTCCTGAATTGCCTAAGGTCGTCGAGCAACCCGAAGCAGCTAAGCAGCCTAAAGTTACTAAGCAGCCCGAACCCGCAGCTCCGGTCGAGGCCCGAGTGCCACCTCAGCGTAATGCGGCCATGCCACCTAAAAAGCGACCTGCACCAGTTAGGTTAGAAGACATCGATCCAGAGGAGAGAAAAAAACTTCTTATTGGAGTCACGACGGAAATCTATGTTCCCAATCCGCCGAAGGACGACAAGTTCCGTGTACGTGGCATTGCCGAAGAGCCACCAACACCGGTGAGCGAGTTTCAAGCCCATGGTCATCACCGCGGTGGGTTCCTAAAGAAGTCGACCTTTATTCCCCCTGAGTCAGAGGGTTTTGTGAGGGCCGCAAAGTTGTTGAACAAAAGCATTGCTCCGGAAAAAGATAGCAGTGGAGCTTTCACTACAAAATATGGTCTGGACTACCTAAATGAAGTCTCGCGGGAATTGATTAAAAAATATCCCGGCGAGCAAATAATTATTGGAGCAGTTTCAAGCCAACACGGTGGCCATCGTTCCGGGCATAGCAGTCATCAAATCGGGCTCGATTTCGATATCTATTTTCTCTCGAAAAGCGGCAAGCAAGTTTCCTACGACGCAATTCTCAGCGAGGGCGGGTCATTTGTTCCCGAATGGGATGTCGCGAAGAACTATGATTTAATGAAGACACTGGTCGCGCTTCGGCCTGATCAGGTCATTGTCGCCTTCCTGCATAACCGACTGACTCAGGCACTTTGCGATCACGCGAAGAAATCCGGCGAGCCCGTCAATGAACCAGGCTCGCCTGCGTTTGAACTCTTTCGCCGTTTGCGGCCTGAGACGCGCGTCGATAGAGAAACTAAGAGGGTCTACTTTCCCTTTACCCATCATGACCATGTTCATGTGCGTTTAAAGTGCAACCCGAATGATCGATTCTGTCGCTACGAAAAGCTCGGTTTGCCAGCCCAGGGCAACTGCCGCTAGTTGACTTAAGACCCCTCCAGCCGTCACCCTTAAGGGACGCTATGCGAAGTCAACGAGGTCCTGGTTTTAACCTCATCTTAAAGATTGATAGGTCCGCCACGAGCGGGTGGTTATGGACTTCCGTAATAGGCATTTTGGTCGCACTAGCGATTGGGAAAGGCGCCTCCATTTACGGCGGGGGATTCGTTTACAAGGTGGCGGGTTTTTTCGCATTCCTTATCATCACGTTTCTCTGCGGCATCCTGTTCACTTACATCGCCCGCCTGCATTTCACGGATAAGAATCGACTCGAGTTAAACGAAGACGGGCTCTACGATTTTGCGTCGTATTGCTACATTGGTTTTGTGCCCATGAAAGCGATTGATAAAATTCGATTCGCTAAGCTTGGCGTGAATTTCCTGGTGGTTGAATTCTTCGTTGGCCAGAATCCGGTCCTCAAGGCGCGGGGATTAACTGTCGAGATATATCGGCTGCTTTTCGGTGATCAGCTTTGGGTGCCGCTAAATCTTTTTAAGATGTCGCGCTTTGATCTCGAATCGCAGCTGATTCATTTGGATCATATTTTACGGGAGAAGACCGCAAGCGGAATCCCAGCTCCAAATGAGATCTATTTATCACCCCCAAAATTAAGTGCTGTCGCGACCGAAAATCAGTCGTCAAAAAAGGGGAGTTTGGCCCAAAGGGCTTCCTCCAAGGAGCTGGCACCGCCGCCGCTCAACCAAGCCACGGGAGAGAAGGCAAGAGTCCTTCAGCACGTGGGTCGCATCAAGCAAGAGGTGAAAGAGTCCCGCTTCGACATTCAGGTGGCGCACCTTTACTTCGACCACATTGCAATGTTCCCGGCACTTGCCGCTAACTCCGCCGACCATTTGCCGTCCGGCGTAAGTCATGTCTCGAGCTTACAAGAAGGCGCCGATTACGAAGAAGTGTCCTTTATGATGAAGGGAAAGCCCTTTATTTTTGGCTTACGGCGAGATATCGGCAAAAGTGACGAAGCTCTTCTTTCCGTGGGGGTGAGCGGGCGCGTGCATCTCTCTTTACGGGTACGGGTTGAAATCGGGGAATTAACTCCGCTAGAGCTCGAGAGCTATATAGATGGCGACTGGAAGCAAACCATCGAAGATTTAATGAACGAAATCCTTAAACAGGAAAACAAGCGGCAAAGTCCTTTTAAAGAGGGTAGTGACACCGTCATTGGCGAGAAGCCAACGGGTACGAACCTGGAAGACCTTAAGAACCGCTTTGGAATTAAAGAGTAGACCCCTAGGCGCAAGGCGTAAAAACTTTTCAACTCCCTTGATTTTTGACGCAAAACCGCTAAAAGTCTCGGATTCATTTAACAACGACCTGGCTAACCTCAAGGGTACTGGTAACTATGGCTAAATTGAGTTCAATCATTAAAAACGATCGTCGCCGCGTGCTTGCAAAAAAATATGGTCCCCTTCGTGCGGAACTTCGCGCTAAAGCGATTAATATGAAGCTTTCTGACGAAGACCGTCAGGCGGCTCGATTGAAGTTACAAAAAATGCCGAGAGACACGTCTCCTTCACGCGTTCGCAGTCGTTGCAAGTTGTCTGGCCGCCCCCGTGGTAACCTTCGTAAATTCGGACTTAGCCGCATGGCTTTCCGCGCGATGGCTCATCGCGGACTTGTTCCGGGTGTCACAAAGGCCAGCTGGTAATTAAATTTTAGATAAGTTTATGACGGTAGCCCGCGCGCTCATACCAGTAGTTCTCATTGCCGGGTTGACAGGTTGCTCCTCCTCTCCAAAAGCACTTAAAAAAATTGAAAATCATCTTCGCGTGCTCGAGCGGGGCGACGAGCTCGACCGTTCAAACGTTGAAACGCTCTGCCTAAATGGCACGACCACGGCTTGCGCTCTTTTAGGTCGGCCAGCCGGTCTCACGCAACAGCTTGCGACAGTTCAAGGTTACACGGATTCTTCCTCTACGATGATTGCCGTGACTGCTCCATCTGAAGCGCAATTGCTTTTCGCGGTAGTAAAGATCGGGAAGCCGGAAAACGAGAGTCAGCCTGGGACATTAAAAGTCTTGCGCGCCGCTAAGACTTACCAAAGAGATTTTTCAAAATGGCGAGTCGATCATTTGACGGTCGATGGGCTCGACGTGAAATCAAAATACGAGATCTGGATGATCGGGCCCGACGGGATGCTTTGGGATCGCCGCGAGTTTCAGGCACTCAACACGCTAAATGTCGCACCTAAAATCGCCGTGGCTTCCTGTCTCGACGACGGCTTCCGGCAAGAAGAAGGGGTGGCTTGGGAGAAGGTGAAAACCAGATCCCCGGACGTTTTGTTTTTGATCGGGGATAACGTTTATACGGATAAATACTTAAGCCTTGAGGCGAAGGACAAAGGGGCAGATCCCCAAATCCTCTGGAATCGTAACGTTGAAACTAGAAATCTCTTGGCCGTGTTTAGGTGGTCACGTCTTGTGCCCGTGTTTGCCACATGGGACGATCATGACTTCGGTAAAAACGATGGCGATAGCAGTTATGCAAACAAGCAGGCGAGCAAGGAAGTGTTTGAGGTCTTCTTTCCCCGCCCCGACAAAACCCCGGTCTTTGAAAAGGGTCCCGGAGTGGCATCGAGGCTCCTAGCATTTGGTGGACAGTTTATCTTTTTCGACGATCGTTCATTTAGGACTCCGAATCGGCAAGACACCGACGACCAAAGTCATTTCGGCAAAGCGCAAGAGGATTGGGCGCTCAATGCAGCTGCGGCTGAAAAAGTACCGGTTTGGTTTATAAGTGGCGATCAGTTCTTTGGTGCCTATCATTCCTTTGAGTCTTTCGAGGGCAATCACGCGAAAAATTTTGCCGCGTTCAAATCCCGTTTAAAACAACTTTCCCAGCCATTCGTATTTATCAGCGGCGATCGGCATTTGATTGAATTGATGCAAATTTCAAACAAAGAGGTTGGCATCAGCACGTTTGAACTAACGACTTCCGCTCTCCACGCGAGAACTTTTCCTCAGAACATGGATTTAAACCCAAATTCGCGACGTGTGCAGGGAGCGGCTGGGCCGTACAATTTCATGGAGATCGAGCCGATATTTGGATCTCAGGAGCTAAAGCTTCACATTAAAGGTTGGGGCGTTGAGGAAGGTCTTCTTTTCGAGAAGGCTTTGAAAATTCAAAGGCGGAAGTGATTCCGCCTCGCATTAGAAAATCTAGGAATAAGAAAACTTGGGCTAAAGAATTAGCGCGCGCGCTTAGAGCCGAGCAATGCGCCCGAGAGGACTTGCTTTTGTTCGTCTAGAATAAGGCGAATTACCTCGTTAGCATCCATTTTATAGAGCTTTACGAGTGCCTTAAGGTTTTTCAGCGGGGGGCTGCATAACCCACGCTCGAAGTTCGAAATGAACTGCGGGCTTGAGTAACCAAGTTTACCGGCGATTTCTGCCTGCGTGAGGCCTGCGTCGACTCGCTTGTCGCGCAAAAATTCGCCAAGATGCTGATGTAGTGCCGACCGTGAGGTTAGCTTCATGTTTTGTCCTCTTTACCTTTGAGTGGAAGTCTTATTACCGCTTTGGAGATACATATCTGTTGGCGGAAGGCATTTCTATAAACAGGAGGGGTATTAATCAAGGTATCTTTTCAAATAGTGAACGCCTTAACGTTTTGTTAATCTTAAGTAGGCAGTTGATTGACAGTCGTCCGGTGAATCTTTGAAATAGCTTTTTGAAACAATGAAGGGCACCAAATGAAGCTTTTAATTAGCGGAACGAATCGGCCGGGCTCACGGACGCTGAAGATCACCGAACTGGTGCATTCATTCTATAAGGCCCTTGGCGATCCTACAGAGATTGTTGACCTAATGAACGTGCCTCTCACGTACAGCCAGACACAAACTTATAAAGGGCCCTACGAGCCCGGCTTGCAGGCGTACGTTGACAAGGTCGATCAAGCTTCAGGGCTCATCATAGTGTGCCCTGAGTACAACGGGTCGTATCCAGGGGCTCTAAAATTCTTCATTGATCATTGGACGTTTCCTAAGTCGTTTGAATCTAGGCCCGTCGCCCTTATTGGCTTGGGAGGTCGCTATGGGGGGATGCGGCCAGTGGATCATTTGTCCCAAGTCTTCGCTTACCGAAATGCGTTTGTTTTTCCCCAAAGGGTATTTTTGTTTAATATTTGGGACCAGCTCAAAGCAGAATCAATCGGGGCTGAAAATATTCAACTGTTAAAAGAGCAGGCCGTGGGGTTTGGGAAATTTGTGGCGGCCCTTGAGGCCGCAGGTCTTGATGCCAACTCGAGGTTTAAGATTTGATCCTTATATCCGCATTCGAACCTTTCGATATTGACCCGGAAAATTCAACGGGCCTTACGTTGCGGCAGTTTTTAAAAACCGAGCCCGCGTCCGTAAGGGGTGTGATTTTGCCCGTATCTTTTGAAAGAGCTTGGCCAGCGCTTAAGCAAGCAATCGACGAACATCGGCCCTCTGCTGTGATCGCCCTGGGTCAGGCTGATAGCCGGCCTAAAATCACTTTAGAACAAGTAGCTCTTAATTTGATCGACGCCCGTATTTTAGATGTCGACGGCCGCCAGCCGAGGGACGTGGAAATTGAGCCCGGGCCCTTGGCACTTAAGTCGACTTTGCCAAACCGCGAAATTCTTAAAGCGCTAATTGCGCGAGGGCTGCCAGTCGAGCTTTCATATACGGCAGGGACTTATGTTTGTAACGCTATCATGTATTCACTTGTGAACTGGGCGGCTCAAGACGACACGATGGCAGGCTTCATTCATTTTCCTTTGCTGGCGGATCAAAGGCTCGGTATAGGTCGCGAGAACGTGCGCCCCCCGCGCTCGTTGAAACTCGAAGATTCTGTGTTAGCGTTAAAGACCATCGCTGCGGAAGTCGAAAAAAAGGCAGTTGAAAAAAAAGGAAGTTGAAAATAGGAGACGCCAAAAAGTGTTTGTACTCGGATTGGATTTAGAAACAACGGGATTAAATGTCGGGGATTGCGCGATCATTGAAATCGGTGCCGTACTTTGGGATTGGGAGCGGCAATGCCCGGTTCGGATGATGTCAGAGCTCATTCACTGCGACTCGGAGTTGCCAGCAGAAATTACGGAGCTTACAGGTATTCTCCCTAAGGATCTTAAGCGCTGGGGAATCCCGCTTTCCGAAGGATTGGTCAGACTACATGCGCTGGCAGTAGATGCAGAATATCTGGTGGCACATAATGGGGTTCAGTTTGACCGGTTATTTTTGGAAAAAGCCTGGACGAAATTCCCCACGACGAAAATCGGGTTAGAGTGGATCGATACGACGTGTGATTTGCCGGTACCTAAACAGATTCAGACTAGGAAATTATCTTATTTGGCGGCCGAAATGGGTTTCATAAATCCGTTCGCGCATCGCTCACTGTTTGATGTTTTAACCATGCTTAAAGTGATGTCGCAGTTTGATCGCGACGAAGTTTTGGGGTTACAAAAGTCGCCTCTAAAACGAATTGTCGCGCAGGTTTCCTATGATGAGCGAGATTTAGCCAAAGCCCAGGGCTTTCGCTGGGATCCGAAAATGCGTTATTGGTACATGGATGCCAAGGAATGCATTTTAGCTACCAAGAGTTTTCCGTTTCCCACCGAGAACGCCTTAAAAAACCACAAGCTTAATGTAACATAATATAACTTATCAGCTATTTTTTGGTGATGCCAACGAGGTACGACTCGTAGCTGCCTTTGCGAACCGCTTGCGGCTTGAGCTTAATAAGCCTGGCAAATTTCGGTTTCATTTCTTTTGCCAACTTCTCCCCGTCTGGTCCGTCGAAGAGTTTCATCACGATATGACCGCCGTGTTTCAAATATTTTTTTGAAACTGTGAGGCACATCCGACAAAGCTCTTCGCTTAAGGCTTGGTCGCGCATTTTGATTCCCGTAGTACTTGGGGCCATATCACTGATGATGACGTCAAAAGGCTCGCCGAAGGCTTGCAGGTCCATGTTTAAAATGTCACCCACAATAAATTCCGCATTCGGTGCAGGCTGGATAGTAACCGGCTTTAGATCGATGCCGACTAGATACCCCTTAGCACCAATGAGTTTCAGCGTGACTTGGCTCCATGATCCGGGAGAGCAACCTAGATCGAGTACGCGGTGACCCGGTTTGATTAATTTATGTTTGTCTTGAATCTCTTGGAGCTTATAAGCCGACCGAGCAACGAATCCGTCGCTCTTGGCTTTATGAAAAAAATGATCTTTCGGGTTATAGCCCATAGCGGATAGCTATAACTTGAATCCGCTACCGATTAGAAGCGTTTTTGACCGTGTGGCCTGCAACCTTGTCATTGTTTAACAAGCGACGAAGTTGCACGAGTTTTTTATCGATAGCTATAAGGTGTATAGCCACCTGACCCTGGCGGCAATCGGTTAGCTTCTCAAGCGGCAGAGTAAGATCTTCACCGTCCAACGAGGCGGTTTCGACTTCCTCGTCGCAAATCAAGGAGCAGGAGTCTTGGGTTTTCAAACACTGCGCTTTGAAAGAAACAAGTTTTGCCTGCTCGGTCTTTACGACTCGCTCTCTCGTTTCAATGGAAATAATCGATAACGAGGCTGCATTTAATGAATGTTCATGAGCGGAGCACGCTGAAACGGCCTTTGCGTGTGACGCAGAACAAGTCACCAATTGTCCAGCGTAAGCTGTGGTCGTGAATAGAAGCGTCAGTGTTAGATGAGTCATGAGCTGTTTCAAATCAAACCCCCAAGGTGCAGTCTAATGATGGTCGCTAACTCTATCGGTACAAACGTCGTACCGCGAGAGATACAAGGTGGTTCAATCTTTAGGAATAGTTTTGAACAGTTGTTGAATTGTCAGTCAACTCTTGGGTCACCCATCTCATTCTGAGACGGACGAACCCCAGAGCAGTTCCGCGTTTACGGAACCTGCCGCCCAATGGGCCATGCCGCGTTCGTTATCTATGGCCACCGCGATGGCGGCGAATTCATACTCCTTTTCCTTGGCTTCGGCAAAAGCTTGGGTCATGGCTAGTTTGAGATCGTGGTGGGCTTCAAAATAGATTGCAATGCGGGGGGAAAGCGCGTGGGCGACAATTTGTTCGCCGAAGCCTGTGCAGCTAACGGCAACTTTTGTTGTGCAGAAATTGCCTGCGATCGTGGGTGAGTCCCCCACTCTTCCGGGAGTCTCATTACCGACTCCGCCCGTACTGGTGAGGGCTGCTAAATGACCGTCCTGATCCAAAGCTACGCAGCCAATCGTGCCGGATTTTCCGGCTGGCTGGCCTTCCGTCAATAAACTCCGTTTATGAGCAAGCCAACTCCTTAATCTTTCGGGAGTTGCTAAGGATTGCGACGGCAGACCCATTTTTCGCTTTAACTCAGAGCCGCCAAAAGAGTCGAGGACGGGAAACCTAGAGCGCTGCAAATGAAGTGCAAGAATCGATGGATGAACGAGCTCTTCGACGTTAATAACGGCAGAAAATTTCTGTTGCCGTGAATCCATAAATGAGGCGCTCACGCGGGCAATGCCATCGGCCTGTATGGACGCGCCAAGGCCTGCATTGAATTGCGGATCGCCCTCCAAAGCATTGGCAACGGCCGCGGTAATTTCAGGTGCGAACTTTAAGTCTTGTGCCGCTTTGATTGACGCCATTAAAAACCTTCGCGCGGCAAGGAACCGCTCTCCCTTGGGATCCTGCGGACCGGCTCCACCATGAGCTAAGATCAGCGGCGACGCAGTAAATTTTGCTAAAGGAATCTGTCCCGATTGCACCCTGGCCGGTGTATTTAATTTCAACATAATGGTCCTGATCTTGGCCTTTAGTCCGGCTCTTCATGCGAAGATTAAACTCAGGGTTAGGAGTCTCCGAAACATGTATATAGATACCTGCATTCGGGGAGATTTGCATCTTGTTATCAACTTGGTGGCGCTGGATTATTGGAAGATTTTTTATTGTGGATCCGGTTCAGGATTCGGCCACTTATATGGCAAGAGTTCATGGAATAGATCGTCGAAAACACACTCGTGTGAGAGTCCCAGCTGTCGCCATACCTCTATTCCCCTACCTCAATTATAACCAGGTTCGTCTTCCGCTCATTGATGTGAGCATCGGTGGGGCTTGCATTAACGACCTCAAGCAATACCTGACAGGTGAGGTGGGACATACTGTTCGTATGGATCTTTGTTGGCCAAAGGACACCGAAACGCTCGACGTTTGCGTTATTGCGGCCTCCCGCCACACGAATAGGCATCTAAAATTTCAAAATATAAGTCCCGGCTCCCTAGCTCGCCTAAGCATGTTGGTTCGTTCAGGTAGCGCCGGGCAAAAAATGCGTTTGGCCCCAAGTCTAAGTAGTAGTGTTATTCAACTGCAGGCAACTGAGCTTTGGACTGGAGTTAACGGCGACAGTGTTACGCTATTTGATACCGGTGAGAAGACGGCGTTGGTCTGCTGCTGCGCCACGACTGTGGCATTTTATAACGGCTTACCGCCGCAAACCGTTCTTAAGCGAGACGGCTCAAACACCAGACCCGCTCTTCCCGTTGAAGTGGCGGATGCTCTGATATGCTTAGTGAACATTGAAAATCCATCGCCACGAGTTTCGCGTTTGATTATGTCTGTCTCAAGTCATGCTCATCAATGGGCTAAAACTGGGACGGAAGTATGAAGACTACGTTTGAAAACTTTTGTCCGCGTTTAAAAGCCGGTCGCATTATCCCTCAAGGGCGACGGATGGTTTACGAAACGGCCGACGGGAAACAGCAAATCGTGCTGCCTATTGAAATTGCCGACGCTATTTTATTATCCACTGGTGCCTACACCATGCGCCAGATTATCGAGAAAATCTTTAAGCGCAAAGGTGGCTTGCACTTTCGTACGCTCTTTAAAGCCATTCACCAGCTTTGCGACCATGGTTTTTTTGAAAATGGCGATGAACTGGAAAGCCATAGCTGGTGGACCTCGCCGGGATTGGGTAAGGAGAGTTTTGTTCGCGATCGTTTAATTCTAAAGCCGCGCCATGGTTCTACTTTAAGTCCACTGCGATTTTATTTTTTAAGTCTTTTGACTCTGGCCCTGGCCGGGCTCTCGCTCGTCGACGTATCGTGGCCGCTGATCGACCCTGCCTCATTAAATATCGCAGATTCCACTCTCCTTTCCCTTGTATGTTTATGGCTCTTAAATTCCCTGATTCTATCAGCAAAGAATATCCTTAAACTGGTTTACCAGACGTTATTAACTGGGACGGTTTTCGGGATGCACTTACGGCTTAGCCCGTGGGGCTTGTTTTTAAAGACGATCGATGAGCCGGTTTTCTTGATCACAAACCCGCTTTTTCTTTGCCTCTACCATTTTGGTTTAGTTTTCTCGACGTTATTCGTGGTTTGGCCACTCGTAGAGATAAATGTCGAAATTCATCAAGCCGCCCTTTCTCTCGCCTTCTTGCAAATCGTCTTTGATTTCTCGCCATTTTCAAAAAGTGAATTTATGCGGAGCATGAGGGCCATGTTGAGCTTAAGTGACAGCGACTTGGTCGCAGGCTACCTAAAGGACAATTCTCTTCTGTCTTTACTTGAGCCCGTTGGACAACCGAGTTTAAGTATGCGACTTCGCCGCTGGTTCCAGCTCTATAATTGGGTTTGGAGTGCCGGGATGCTCACAATGGCTGTTGCCGGCTGCCGCTTGGTGGGTGAGCTGGCATCACAAAATGGATTTAGTTTATATACGTTAGAGTGGTTCGGTTACGCTGGCATCGGATTCTGGGTCCTGCAACATGTCGCGGACCAATCTAAAAATACATTTAAGAGAGTATTTATTGTTAAGTCAAAGCTTCTCGTACTGCGTTTAAGGAAATGGCGCGACTCTGCCTGGCCACATGATCGGTTGATGGATGCCCTGCTCCAGCTACCATTGTTTTCGTATTTCAGCACCGGACTTTTGGAGAAGGTATTGCTTCAATCAGAAATGCTTAAAGTTCGGGTTGGGTCCAGGCTTATCACTCAAGGTGAGATAGGAAAGCATCTGTTTGTGCTTCTTGATGGCTCCCTTGGCATTGAGCGTTCAAGCGTGAACGAAGGGCGAAAGCCGCTAAACTCCCTTCGGCCGGTCTCGATTTTTGGCGAAATGGCGATTGTTGAAGAGAGCGAGCGAACTGCTGACGTCGTTGCGAAAGAAGACTCGACGGTCCTGAAAATTCCTGCAACCGTTCTGCGGTCCGCCGCGAGCCAGTCGCAATACATGCGGGAAATTGAAGCATTTTGTAACGCAATTATCGTGAACCAATTTTTTACATCGGCGCCAATGTTTAGGCATCTCCCCCATGATGTCATCCATGATATAACAATGAGATCGAGTTTGAAGCGGCTCACTAACGGCGAGGTTGTTATTCGCCAAGGTGAACCGGGTCGAAGTTTCTTTATGATTTTGCGCGGATCTGTGGAAGTAGGAATTGACGGCCAGGTGATCAAACGCATTCGTCAGGGTGGCTTTGTGGGTGAAATTTCATTAATCGCGGATATCCCTAGAACAGCTACTGTACGGGCGCATGAACCAACGATTGTCTTAGAAATGGCGGCATCCAGTTTCTGGGAAGTCTTATCGCAGAACATTGAGCTTGCGATGTTCGTTGAGGCCGTTGGCGAGTCGCGCTTAAACGAAGACCTTCAAAGCTCAGCAGGCGAACCCGATTTGTCGCGCACGGCGGGTTAATTTAGTGGAACCCGACCAGAGCGCGCTCTTTTTTAATCTCGTAATGGTTTTAGGGTCGGCCACCGTTGTGGCATCGGTATTTCACCTAATGCGTCTGCCCCCAATGGTCGGGTTTTTGGTTGCCGGGGTTTTGGTCGGCCCAAACGGTTTCAAATTTGTAAGTTCCATCGGCGAAGTTGAAGTCCTTGCTGAAATCGCGGCCGTGCTACTTTTGTTTACACTTGGATTAGAGTTCAGCTGGAAGACGGTGCTTTCACTAAGAAAACTTTTGATCAACTTAGGATTGTTTCAAGTCCTACTTACCGCCATCGTAGTGGCGACTGGTGCGCGCTGGATATGGGATTTAACCTGGGCGCAAGGGATATTCGCCGGCGTTTTGGTGGCGATGAGTTCCACGGCCGCGGTACTTAAACTTCTACACGATCAACGCCATATTGAAACGCCATTCGGCAAGGCTTGCCTTGGAATACTATTATCGCAAGATTTAGTAGTGATGATCATACTCCTCCTTCTCCCTCTCTTAAGCGAGACGGGCGCAACGGCATGGGCGTCACTCTCTTGGTGGCAGGTCGGGGAATTCTTTTCTCGAGGAGCGATCGTCATAGGGATTTTAGTCCTAGGAACACGATATTTTGTACCGCTGTTTTTAGATCTGGTTAGTCACACCAAGAGTCGTGAAGTCTTCTTCTTTGCAATTATTTTCCTTTGCGCTTCTATTGCAATGCTGATGCAACACCTTGGGCTTTCGCTCTCCCTTGGGGCATTTTGTGCTGGAGTGATGGTCTCTGAATCCCCATATGGGCGGCAGACTATCTCCGACTTCACTCCCCTGCGTAATAACTTTTTAGGGATTTTCTTTGTCGCCATCGGAATGCTTTTGAATCTTCAGTATGTTCAAGAGAACTGGCTCATGGTGGCTAGCGTCCTCACGGCAGTGATCATCATAAAAGCGTTTTTAATCATGGGAATTATGTGGGTCCTTGGGAATCCTGCGACCATCGCCGTCGCAACGGGACTGATTCTTGCGCAGATCGGAGAGTTCTCATTCATCCTGCTCGATACCGGTCGAAAGATAGGCCTTGTAGATGAGGGGGGCCGCCAACTTGTGCTGGCCATTGCGATAGGAAGCCTCGCTTTGACCCCATTCCTTTATCGCCTTGCCTTAGCCGCGGCTTTCCGAGTGGACTATGATCATATCGTACCAAAGCAGCTCAAGAATCTAGCACTAGAACTTAGGAAATCGTTAGTGAGACACCCCATGCAAGTGCGTGTGGAGGAGACCGATCTAAAGCTATCCGCACTTGAAAAACTAGAGAACCACACTTTACTGATAGGCTTTGGGATCGCGGCGCAAAACCTTGCGAGCACTTTTAGAGACTTAAAGTTACCTTACCGGGTCTTAGAGATGAACCACACAACAGTTAAGACATACGCCGCGCGCGAACCGATTTTTTTTGGCGACGCCACCCAAACAGAGACGTTAAAAGCGCTTCATGTTGAATCGGCCCAGCTTGTTGTGATTGCTGTCACCGGAGCTGAGATCTCAGGTGCGATTCATCGAACGGTTCGACAACTGAATGACCGCGTGCCCGTCATCGTACGAACTCAGTATTTAAAGGATCTTAACCAGATTGAAGACCATGGTCGAACGGACATAGTTATTGCGGAGTTCGAAGGGACTCTTGCCTTAATTAGCCGTGCTATGACCGCCTATGGCCTTGGCGAAGATGCACTTCAGGAATTTTTACGCCAAGCTAGACGCCGTTTGAACCAAGAGCATCGCAAGAGCCGTTCTGCGGCGCCCCAATAGTTTGACTGTCCTCCCCGCCTCCTCGAGAATCTAACATTCATGAGACAATTAATCCTGCTCGCCATAATTATGTATTGCGCATTATCCTCAGCTAGGGAGTCCTCGATTTCTGCGGTTGAGCAAGCTTGCCGTACGGAGCTTAAAGCCATCCCCGGTGCCTTTAATTACGACGAGATCGATGCTGTCTGCAAAGGGGCTAAGCAGCTGGAGTCTTGTACGAGCGATCAAGGTCGACCCATTTTTCATTTTGAAAAAACAGGCTCGACCTCAAAGGGAAAGAAAATTTTGGCGATGTCGCTCATTCACGGCGACGAGCGCCCATCCGGCTCCGTGACTCGGGCATGGCTTAGCCGACTTGGAAAAATCGATCCGAGAAATTCTTGGCGCGTTATCCCGGTAGCCAACCCTGATGGTTTTCACACCGACACACGAATGAACGCCAAAGGTGTGGACCTCAATCGAAACTTCCCGACAAAAGAATGGGAGGCGGCAGCTCTGAAAAGCTGGAAGACCACGACGAAATCCGACCCTCGCCGGTATCCCGGAGCGTCTGCCGCAAGCGAAACAGAAACAAAATGCTTACTTAAACACTTCGAAGACTTTAAGCCGGATTTTATTATTTCAATTCACACTCCCATCGGGGTTCTAGATTTCGATGGCCCGCCGGTGCGAGTGCCGAAAAACTCTCCCCTCCCTTGGACTCCGCTTGGAAATTTCCCAGGCAGCCTTGGCCGCTACATGTGGAAAGACAATAATATTCCAGTGTTAACGATTGAGCTTAAAGGAAATGCTGGTGTAGCGAAACTCGAACAGCTCGACCAACTGCAAGATATCTCAGGCTCCTTGGCTATTCAGGCCAAGGGCACAAAGAGCGAGGCGAAAAATTAAAACGAAATTCAGTTCCGTCGTGAAAAAAGAAATGATCGATGCCGCCCGAGAGGTTTTGAAAAACGCCTACTCGCCCTACTCAAAGTACCGCGTCGCCGCTGCAGTGCTTGATGAACGGGGCCGAGTGTCTGTCGGATGCAACGTTGAAAACGCCAGTTATGGCGCCACCGTGTGCGCTGAGCGAGTCGCAATCTTCAATGCCGTAGCTCACGGCGCAAAACGAATTGAAGCTGTTGTGATCATGACCGAGAGCAAAAAACCCTGGCCACCTTGCGGGATGTGCCGCCAAGTTTTGCTAGAATTCGCGGACTTAAAAACCCCTGTGCTGTTGAAGAGCACTAAGGGGCCGTCGAAGCAGCTTAAGCTGAAAGCCTTGTGCCCGCTTCAGTTCTCCCCGGCTCAAATGAAAAACAAGTAATTTTTATATACAGGCAGGAGTGCCAGTGAAACCTCCATGCATGCAAAAGAGCATTTTGGATTTCACGGATTACCGGGCCTTTTTGAACGCGCATTACGAGGATCGTAAGCGGCAGAACAAACATTTTTCGTTTGGTGTATGGGCCCGGAGCCTTGGTTTAAAGAACAACACCTCTTTGCTTAAGATTCTAAAAGGGTCTCGTAACGCTGGCCCCGCCATTCAAGAGCAATTGGTTAAATATTTTGCGTTCGATGATCGGGAGCGAGCTTATTTCTCCGATCTAGTTCAGCTTGCGAAGGTAAAGTCCGATTCTGCTTTGCATGGAACTCTCCCTTTAAGCAAAGTGATATGAGCATGGCCAAGGATTTTTTAAACTCCATGGTCGATCAATTCGAAGTTCGTTTTGGCAAGAATCCAGAGGCGGATTCCGTTTATCAACTACAGATCGCATTTATACCTTTGACTAAAGAAAATCAAAAAAAGAGGAAAGTGGAAAATGAAAAATAAATTTGCGCTCATTGCGCTCTCGAGCCTTCTCGCATTGCCCATAGCGAATGCCGATCGAGTGCGCAACGGTGGGCACTTTACGGAGCTTGAATTCACTGCACTTGCGTATGATTTGCATGATGCGCTGGTTGCGGCCAGAGCGCGCGAAAAGCTGGAAATTCCGGTGGATCTTCATCGCCTGAAGCGAGTGATCGCAACCGCCACGTTCCGGGTGCTTGGCTTTATGCCAAAGATTAATGGGAAAGTGCGCCATGCAGTCAATGAACCCGATCTCCTTTCAGTTGAATTTAATGAGGATGAATTTAAATCTGCGCCGCTCCGTCGAAAATACCAAATGATTTTCCATGAGCTCTATCCATTGGTAGATATCGACGACACTGGTCATCATAAATCAATTCCTCAGGTGGTTCAGCTCGAGCGGCTTGGCCTTTTGAATATGAAAAAATCAGAGTCTGACGTGACTCCTGCTTTGCTTGAGAGTGCCTACGATGACGAAAGACGTGAGGGGATGAGTGCCTCGGATGTGGCTCATCTTTGCGCGCAAAAAAAGGAACTGCACGGAGAAACGTACTTCGTAGTTTACTGCCATTATATTGAGAAATCTTGGAAAGAGCCCTATAAGTTTGAGCGCCGCGAGAATTCCCACGAGCATTGGTTCGATAGGGATCGAAAGAACATGCCTTGGCGCGAGGTTCATCGTTACTTGCACTCGCACGTCAAAGAATCAGGGCTCGCCAAGGTCGAGAGTTATGGAGTCCGCATCTATGGTATCGGACTTACCGAGCAATTGCCCTGGAGAGTGCTAATCGACAGCCAAAACTACGGCGATGGATTTGGTGGACGCCACTTTAGAACCAGATTTCAAGCCCTCGAGTCTTGCCGAACTCTCGTTTAAAAATTGGACTCCGGATCCTTACGCTTTTACCGCGCCAGTTGCAGAACTGCCTTTAATCCTGAAAACGAAATGTACACATATGAAGTCATCACGCAAAACCCGATGGTTGGCGCAACGGTGACAAAGGAGAACCAATGAAAGTCCTATTAATCGGATTTTTGACATTAGCCGTAGTCCCCCAATCGTGGGCCGAAGCGTCGAAAGTTGTTAGCCGCAAAATCGGCGACGTATACGCTAGTACATTTGGTATCGACATAGCAGCTTCCTTCGACCGTACTGGCCATCGCGACTATCATGCGCGAGTCAGGGGCTACGACAACACCGCAGTATTCGAATCGCAAGTTGATTTCGGAGTCAGCTCATTCGGACTTCCCAGAGCTGAGTTTGCAGGTCCTCCGTATATGACCTGCTCAGGAGGAGGAAGTTTTTGGAATGGCGACGATAACGGGACCAAACCATATAACAGCTCGAGTCCGACCTGCCAGTGGAATGTCGCTTTGATGAGATCTGAAGTGAAAGCGAGGCACAGAGATTGGATATCAACTTCCGTCCAATTTAGTCTGGAGGCAATGGGGCCAAAGATGAACTACATCTTGGGCAAGTTCAGCTACGAAGGACCGAAGATCGCCACAGACATCTCCGGTGCGGGGCGCACGCGAGTAGAATTCCCCGTAAGAGTAGTTCTCTCGAAATGCCAGAGGAAAACCGGCGAGATCTTTGCGGTCGAAAATCTTACCCAAGAATTAGCGAAAGCCACCGACCTACGGGAAATCTTGAGCTCGATGCGCTCGCTCGGGTTCGACCGACTAGTCCGCTGCGAATTTAAGCTAGACGTTCAAGAAATGCTAGGTGATGTTGAGAAGCTTACGAAAATTATCAATAAACATTTTATGACTATGAGCTCGATCGACCAGGACGATCGCTTGTTCCTAAAGCCCGCCAGTGACCGTGAACTAATCTTGTTCAACCGAGTAGATTCGAGACGTGACCGCAATGTTGAGGCAACCTCAATTGCCGCAGCGGAGCGACTTATTAAGTTTATAACGGAAGAGTACGGAGACCTTCTGTACCGCTTGGACAACGCGAAAAAATCAGAAGCTGAGAAAGAAGAAATAATAAAAGCTTTCTTCGTCCGAAATGAGACCCTAATTCGCGGTGAGCTGAAAATTGTCGATGACAATTACTCCGAGGTTTCCCTAATGAACAAGATTTCCATGCTGCTCTCTTTTGACCGCATGTACGCGAGCATTCGCCAAATTGAAGCTCGTGTATCGAAGTCTAATGTCACCCTCGATCGCGTAATCCAGCGCCCGGTTACTGGAGACATCAGATGAATGTAACTATTGTGTGGGCGGATTATGATTGTATATCCGCACAAAAAATCGGGTTCATGGCCATCGTTAAAACTGCCATTGTAACCGTCGGTTGCAGGTGTGGATTTTCCGACAAATAGACCAGTGCCTGAACGCATTGCCATTTTGGTTGTTGCGGACAGCGAACGAATCCGAATTCCTGACACCGCCGTGCTGGAAAAGCCTAAAGCTGGGGTTGATTTTCCAACTGGTTTACGGCTTGCTCTTGCAAACATTCATAGTATTGAGAAAGCGATCGCTGGGCTCGATTACCCGACCGACGGGCCACCTAGTTTAAACCGTGATTTTTACGTGGTCGTGGATATATTTGGAAATCGTTTCTCATTAGTTCACTAAAAGTCGGCAGACGTTAGATCCCGCCGCGATATTTCCATAGCGGCGGAGTCGCCTGAGGCAAATAAATCCTGTGTAATCATTGTATGCCTGCCTTCACTTCAGCTACTTTCTATTTACCCTGCCACCCCAAAAATTAACTGTTTGAACAGTTGTCGCTAAGTTCACTCCGGCGCCGGACGAAGCGGCGCATCACAAGCAAATGATTTTGGTCGGACCCGGCGTCAGTTGGATTGTGCGTTTTCACTCAGAGGCATGTACCGGCGACGTCGCGGGTGATTCGACCCACTACTATTTTGAGGAGGATTGAAGAACTCGGCTTGTTTTCCTAGACGCTAATCGCCTTCGTAAAAGTTGCGAGAAAACCGAGGCGGCATAAAAAGCTCGCCCAGTTCGGAATCGATCCGCTAATTATACGTCGGTTCAGGTCCGGGTTGCGGGAAAATGATTGCCGCTCCTTATATACGATTCCGTTAATGCCGGCGCTACAGATTGCACTGCCAAAGCCGCAAAATCCAAAGAGGTGGCTATGTCTAATGCAATGAAGTACATTAGAGATCTCGAAGCGGCAGGTTTTGAGCGAAACCAGGCCGAAGCTCAAGTTCAGATGGTCCTGGACGCGTTGGAAGGAGATCTCGTGACAAAAAGTGATTTCGCAATCTTCCAAGAGCGATTAGAAAACCGATTCTCACATATCGACGCTAAGTTTACCCAGACCCAGCACGCTGTTAAAGAATCCGAATTCCGCCTAATAACACGGCTTGGATTTCTTGTCGTAAGCACCACATCGATCGCGGTTGCGACGCTTACTTGGCTGATAAAAACCTAATCTAAATGGGTTTACCGGCTCACGGCCTTCACTAAAACGTCAGCAGCACAGGTACGAAATGTTTTTCCGCATTTGGTGATTTTGATTCCGCATAGGCATTGCCGACTTGAACTTTAACGGGTTGTAACCCCAGGAAAGATGTCCTAGGAGACTGAGCTGTTCATTTCATTCGTGGAGTTGCACGACTGAGAATTTCCCAACAACTCTTCAAAATCGTATGGTCGGACGTGACCTTAATTTTAAGGTCACCGATCGAATTGAACGCCAGGGTCGTCATTGGCGAAATGGGTTTACCAGCTACCATGGCACGCCAAAGATTTTCCATCATTTTATGCTTCAAGTGGGTCTGCCATTTTCCTTCGCATAGTTCAAATCCCATCTCACAATGGCCAGCTCCTGAGATAGTAACTAGAGTCTTTTTATTGGATGGTATTTGACTATAGATATCGCGCGCCGAATTATTGGTCGTCTGCATGTCGTCCGTACCGGATACAACATAGACTGCAGGAATAACGGCACCACGTCTCGAATAAACATTGTTTGGGCTAACTTTTATGCTCTCCACGAATGGCTCTTCAGAGGCTCCGAGATCTCTTTTTGACTCCGGGACGATTTGGATAGCTCCGTTGCGCCAATGAATTTCAAAAGAGGAATAGGCTAATTCTTTCTTCAATAAGACCGTCTGGACGTAGCGATCAAAAAACAGTTCGTCGCCGAAAATATTTTCGGTTTCAATTAGATTGGGTTTCAAGGAGTCACTTTCCAAAACAGCTTTAATGGGCGTCCCATTTCGCCAGCGCTCAGCCATTTCACTAAGCTCCTTAGCCGAAACCGCCAGGCCCAATTCTATTCCGTAACGCTTAATTCGCTCATAAATAAAAATTGATAGCCATTCACTTCCTTCCGCGGAGGAAGTCGCAACTGCGTCGAGGAAGGGCCAAAGGTTGGGGTACTTGGTGACGACTTGCTCAACGAACCCCAACAAGAAATTCATTTTAGAGGTTAGGCCCGATCCGGGATTTGAAGGACTGTGAAGTATTACGGATCTGACCCGCCTAGGTTCTAATCTTGCGAACTCAAATGCGGGAACTGCGCCGGCGGAAAATCCTACCGCTACCAAATTGGTTATTTTATGCGCATTTGTTATCGCCCTCGCATCGCGAGCCGTATTCAAGAAGGAATAAAACTCCGGATCACGATAGAGGTTCTCATCAGCAGGCCGAGAAAAGGCGACACCGCGAGAGTCAAATCGCAAGACATTACCAATGGCTTCGAGTTCAGGATCAGTGCCATTATGACTAGAGCCCCCAGGCCCGCCGTCAAAGATAATGATCGTGGGCTTGGTTGGATCAAATGGGCTTGCGAAATGGTAATAAATCGATGTGGTCCCTAGTTCGGGGCGCTCGTAGTCAATGGGTACCTGAATGAAACGGCCAGCCTCCTCGGATATCTTCAGGGACTCGTAAAGCACACGGCCCGACTTGTATTCGGCAAGACTCTGCATTGGCCATAGCGCCGTCAGATTCAGTATGGCAGTGATTAACAATGAAATCGTCTTGTGCATCTTAAAAACGGCTGCAATTTCAATACCTTCAAATTGCCGTAACTTTGTGCCCATTGGGCAGAATCCAATGAGATCTGGACGAGAACATTCCAATTTGGCCGTCTTGGTGGTCCATCATTTGCTCTTCGTAAATTCTGTATTCCTTAAATCGGACGTAGGAGACTTCGTGGGCTATTTTAGCATGATTTGCCTGACGCCCACGAATGGCTAACTTTTTCGCACTGTCAGTTTTCAATCACCCTATATCTGGATAATAGGAGTAGGGCCAACACGGATTGGCCCATTGCCTGCAATTGAATAGGTCGGGTTAATCGATCAGTAACATAATTGTGTCTCAAAAGGGGAAACCTGTGAAAATACCAAAGCGCTTAAAGCAGGTAGGAAATCTGATTTTGATGCTCGGCCTTTCCGGGGGGATGATCACGTTGTTTCAGAATTTTTCTTCAGTTCAGGCCAAGTCTGTTCGTGCTACGGGCCAGCTTGAAACCGTCATTGAAGATTATAGGAGCCACAGTGTAACCCGTCATTTTTTAAAAACAGACAAAGGACGATTGGAACTTAAATTAAAAGGCAAAGAGCTTAATCTTCAAACAGGTGCCACCTTAGAAGTTTTAGGCAATCAAACAGGCAATATTTTAGAACTTAACTCCGTCGACAACTCCACTGTCTCTGTCGTCGCGGCAGCGCCGCTGCCTGGTACTGCCGGTGAGCAGCGGGTAGCTGTATTGTTAGTTAATTTTTTAGACAACGCTTCGCAGCCGTTTACCTTGGCCCAGGCCCAGGAGTCCGTTTTTACTCAGGTCAATAATTTTATGAAAGAAAATTCATTTCAAAAAACTTGGCTCACGGGCAACTCTTTTGGCTGGTGGACTTTGCAAATAAATGCGACTTGCAATGGATCCGACATAGCCAATGCCGCAAAACTTTCTGCAGCTGCAGTTGGCGTCGATCTTTCTGTCTACAATCGAATCATATATATCCATCCCCCGATTTCTACTTGCGGCTGGTCAGGAGTTGGCACCCTGGGCGGCAATCCGTCGGAATCATGGATCAACGGTGGTCTAGGGATTAAAGTTATTTCCCATGAGTTAGGTCACAATTTTGGCCTTCAACATTCTCACTCGTTAGACTGCGACTTGAGCCCACTTGGCACAACTTGCGTGACTATGGATTACGGTGATGTGGCGGATACTATGGGCAGCACCACATCAAGCCACTTCAATTCCTTTCAGAAAGAACGTCTTGGTTGGCTGGGTGACACGGGACAACCTACGATGGCCATCGCGGCATCTTCTGGCACTTACAACATAGATACTTATGAAGTCATGAACACCAACTCTAAGACTTTAAAAATCCTTAAAAGCACAGATGCCTTAACCGGAGCAAAAACTTGGTATTACATCGAATACCGACAGCCAATTGGGTTTGATCAAGAACTCGCGACCCTTTACGGATCTAATCTGGTGAGCGGTGTTATTATTCGAATGGGCACTGATGGTGATCGCAATAGCAGTTACATCTTAGATATGACTCCGGGTACAATCCCCACGTTTGACATGGGTGATGCGGCCCTGACTCTTGGGCGTACGTTCAGTGATTCTGTAGCCGGGGTCAGTGTGACGCTATTGTCGATGAATGCGAATGGTGCGAGTGTTTCGGTCACCCTTTCCCCTCCTGAGTGCGTCCCGCAAAAGCCTTCGCTGGCGATTGCTCCCGATGGTTTATGGGGCAGCCCTGGCCAAACTCTTTCCTACACCGTCTCAGTTGGCAACAACGACCCTAGTAGCTGTGCTACATCAACTTTCGACGTGGTAGGAGTTGTTCCTACAGGTTGGGCGCAATCACATATCCCCTTTAGCGTGACACTCGCTCCAGGGGCGCAAATCACAAAATCAGTCAGCGTTACATCACCTGCCAATGCTGTCGTTGGTAGTTATAATGCCATTCAAGAATCAGTGAGCAGGGGCTCGGATTTGGCTCTCTCTGTATCAAGGTCGATCAATTACTTTATATTATATGGACCCATTGTAGACACCACCGCGCCCGTTACGGTGATTACAAATCCCACGAACGGTAACACCGTACCCACCAAGTCTACCGTTACGATTACCGCGAACACGACAGACAATGTGGGAATACAAAAGGTAGAGTTTCTCGTGAATGGCCGATTGACGTGCACGAGTTATTCCGTCGGTATATCATCTTGTACGTGGCTTGTTCCAAGAGCGATCAGGAAAACATACTCATTACAGACACGTGCCTTTGATAATGCTGGCAATGTTGGATTCTCACCGATCGTAAAAGTAACGTCTAATTAAAGCTTGAGCAGCGAGGTGTGCGGAAACGAAAGCTTTTTTGCTCCCCTTAAACCAGTTAGTTCCATAAAGAAGCATGAGCCTAAAACCTTGGCGCCGCTTTTTGTAACTAAGTTTTCGACCGCTTGGGCGGTACCACCGGTTGCTAAAACATCGTCAATAATTGTGATCTTGTCTGATCCAGAAAGGGCGTCGGCGTTAATTTCAAGAGTGTCGCTGCCGTATTCGAGATTGTAGCTAACTGCTAAAGTTCGGCGAGGAAGTTTTCCGGGTTTTCTGACGAGAACAACTCCGGCTTCGATGTATTGTGCAATGGCAGCCGCGAGCAAAAACCCCCGGCTCTCAACCGCGACGAGCTTAGTGGTTCCGGGAAACACGGCTTCGCGCATATGTTGCGCTAGCGAGCGAAACGCTGCGTAATTTTCAAGAACCGGCGTGATGTCTTTAAATTGAATTCCGGGCTTAGGAAAATTGGGAACATTAATTAGCAGTTCGGCGATCTCTTGGAGGCTCATGCGATTATTCATTCGAAACTCCACATTTTGAAGCCGGCTTTTTCTGCCTTCGCTAAGTCAGCTTCGAAAATCTCATAGACATTCGCCATGCCGGTAGGTGACCCACAAACTTGGATGTGCATGAGGCCGTCGGATTTCTTCTGAGAAGAGAATACGGTGACCTTTTTTAAGTCGTTGCCCATCTGCTCTACTGATACGGCTTTGCCTTGGCCGCACTGCAGACTGCCGTCGTATTTATAGACTTTCACTTTCCTGCTTGTGGCCCCGACCGGAACTTCATCGCCTTGGGGGGCGACCACCGTTATCGGTGGAGCGGCATCCGGAGGTCTACGGCAATGATGTTGAGCGCAGCCAACCAAAAGCAGAGAACTGAGAATTAAAAATCGCATGACTTACTCCCACGGCCAAGTGCGGGTCCATCGCTTCCAATTCATCCCAAGGGCATAGAGGTTCGCACCGGCGCTCATGAAATAGACTTCATTTAACTTTTCATCAAGCACCGCGCGCGACGTCACTCCCCACCCGGGCTCGAACTGACCAACAATAGCACCGGTTCGCTGATCAAGAAAATTAAGTGGCCCGTTCATTTCTCCAGCTATAACGATTTCCTTATACAAAATCGGTTCTACACTGACGCCACTTGCGTTTTGGTGTGTCCAAATTGGTTTCCCGGAAGCTCGGTCGATGGCGATGACTTTGCCACTCGAGGTCGAATAATAAAGCCGGTCGTTTTGTACGGTCACAGTTGAGTCGCCGCCATCCTCATAGTTCCAGATCACCCTGCCATCTGCCCGATTGAGACAGTATAGAGCGCCATCGTAGCTACTAACATAAATGCGGTCATCAACGACCACAGGGTGGGCATCGACGTCCCTAAATCGTTTGTTACGATTCAAGGGAACTTCCCAGACCAATGCCCCACTTGAGGCTTTTAAAGCCACCAAAAAGCCATCGCTAAAACCGACATATAACATGTCGCCGACTACTTTTGGTTGGCTTCCACCGCGGATAGAAATCATTGATGGATCGCGGCGGGTGTAAACCCAAAGCATTTTTCCAGTTGCAATTTCTAGGGCCGTCAAAACGTTATTGCCAGATACGAAGTAAACAGTGCCACCTTCCGCATAAGGAACAGACAGTCCCTCAGAGCGAAGCGGATAAGTCCACCTGACTTCACCAGTCGCGGCGTTTACCGCGTAAAAGAAGCCATCACTGGCGCCAAAGAGTAAGTCTTGGCCAGCGACGATCGCGCCCCCTTCAACTCCCTCGCGAAGGGAAAGCCGCCATTTTGGCTGAACGAGCTTACGATCATAGGCGACAATTCCATCGATCGAGTTGGCTTGAATGATGAGATCTTGGGTAAGAATCGGTGCAAATCGATGTTGCCGCCGGCTCCCCGCATGTTCCTTTGCAAGTGTGTTCCTGATCCAGTGGGTCTCAACCAGAAAGCGGTTGCTTCCTTTAGGTGGCGCTGTCGTGCACCCGATGCAAGTCAATAACAGCAACAGACATAAGCGTGTGATCACCCTTTAGACTCCGTTGAAGGTTTGGATGGGCCTTCGAGTTGAAGAAGACGTAAATATGCTTTTGCGGAGCGACCAGCCTCCGAATCACCAAACTCCGTGCTTACGCGTTCAAATGTTCCTTTAGCCTGGTCAGTCTGACCAAGTTTTTCTTGGCAAACACCAAGTTTCAAAAGTGCATCGGGGTGAAGAAATTCAGCCTTTCGATCTTGTGTGATAGCTTCAAATCCAGACGCAGCCCGAGTGTAATCGCCAAGCTCCATTGCAACCGTGGCTTTCTGAGTTTTCAAAAGCGCCGTTAATGATTCGTCCTTGGCGTGATCTACTTTGGCGAGTAAGGCATCGGCTAGTTCCGCTTTTTTATTGCTCAAATAAAGACCCACAAGATTAAGAGTGGAGACGGCCGCGGCATTTGTATTCTTGTGATTTTGAATTTCTTTTTCCAAGTCTTGGGCGAGGCTGGCGAAATCCTTTTCGAAATTAGGCTTTACCGTCTCAGTGGAAACAGGTTTGACGGGCTCTTTCGATTTTCCGTTCTTTGCTTCATTTTGCTTTGCAATGTTTTGCAAGCGCTCATCTTCTTTGCGCGCGTACTCTTCCCGTTTGGCGCGAATCTTAGCTTCCACGCTATACATGGCGGCCGCAGCTTTGCGCTCAGTCATTCCGTTCCATTGGCCGTAAGCAACCCAGCCTATTCCGCCGACAAGCAATACGCCAAGTACAGTGCCAACGAGAGCGCGATTATGTTCAACCCAGTTTAGAAGTTTATCCGACGTCGTAAGAAACGCGTCTGGAGTTTTAGCATCAATGGCGGCTTGTGTTTTCTTAGACATTTTTTAAAACCCTTTATTTACGGTTAGTCATTTCTTTTAGTGTCGAGAATCTTCGAGACGTTCGGCCGTTGTGGCGTTGTCTTAAACCACCAATGGCGTTAATGCGAATTTCAGCCAAGCGGTCAGCCGCGCGATGAGTCGCGATATTCTCGGCCGCCGCAATTTTAAAGACATTGATCAAGTTTTCATAAACGGCTTTAGTTTTATCAAACGCTCTCTCCTGAGAATATCCCTCAAGCTCAACGAAAACATTCATGAGGCCACCAGAGTTAATCACATAATCAGGCGCATAGAGAATTCCAAGTTCAAGCAGATTATCGCCGTGGCGGTATTCGGCCAGCTGATTATTCGCGCCACCGGCAATGATTTTACACTTAAGATTACCGATCGTCTTATCGTTAATCACCGCACCCATCGCACAAGGAGCAAAAACATCGCACTCGCTGGTGACGACAGACTCTGGATCAAGCGCTTTAAGTTGAAATTTCGAAGTGATGTTCTTTACCCGCTCAGCATCGATGTCTGCGACACTTACGATCGCACCTTCTTTAACTAAATATTCGACAAGATTTGAGCCCACATTCCCTAGTCCCTGCACCGAGACGCGGATTCCTTGCAGTGTATCGGTGTTAAGCTTCGTCTTAACAGCCGCCTTGATTCCCATTAAAACGCCGTGGGCTGTATAAGGTGACGGATCGCCGGATCCCCCAAGAACCACCGGAATTCCAGTTACGAATGGGGTTTCCATAAATACCCACTCCATATCGTTAACCGTAGTGCCGACGTCTTCCGCCGTGATGTATTTGCCTTGCATTGAATTGACGTAAGCCCCAAAGGCTCTAAAAAGCGCTTCAGTTTTGTCTTTTTTTGGGTCACCGATGATAACCGCTTTACCGCCACCAAGATTTAGACCTGCGGCAGAAGCCTTGTAGGTCATGCCTTTTGAGAGCCTGAGCACATCTATAAGGGCTTCTTCTTCGGAGCCATAGTTCCACATCCTGGTTCCGCCAAGTGCAGGGCCTAAGGACGTATTGTGAATGGCAATGATGGCTTTAAGGCCCACTTCTTTGTTATGGCAGAAAATAACTTCTTCGTGGTCTCCATGTTTGGAGATCAATTCAAAAGGTAGCAAGGGGCCTCCCAAAGCATGCATCTAGTCATTCAGCTTAAATGAGTCGTGGGAGAGAATAGATTCCCACATCTAGGGTGGGCAAGTGTCAAAGCGGGTATAGGACAACCCGCGTCGACAATCTTTAGGCTAATTCCGGCAACTTGGATTGCCCAAGTTCCAATCATTCGCATCTTCGCTGAAGCCATCTTGGGCGCCGTTAGGAGAAGTGGTCATTTCATAGGTAGGAACAGGGCCAATGCCCGCGGATAAAATTTCTGGAAGCGTTAAGCCTGTGCGGTCACAAATTAAGTTAAGAAATGTGCCGCCACCGCCTGCGCCACCAGAATTAAATGATGCACTCGAACTACCGCCCTTAGCTAACACGGTCGCAGAGCCAACCGCTTTACCTGCAACAATTGCCACTGTGCCGCCCGCGCCACCTCCGCCTTGCTGGACTCCGCTGTTGCCGCCAATTGCAGACACATATATCGGTGCCCCCGATCCAAAAATAATCTCGCGACCTGCTATATAAATGATACCGCCACCGGCACCGCCAATTCCGCCGCCCCCACCGCCCATTGCTAGTGATAAGCCGCCGCCCATCATCCCGCCACCGAAAGCTGCTTCGCCCCGCGCGCCGTCGAAAGCCCCAGCCGAAGCTCCGATTCCTTTTCCACCAAACCTGTGGGGCCCGCTGCCGCCACCCGCGTAGAAAGAGCCTGCGCCCCCACCGCTGCTGGAAGGCATTCTTGCGCTTAAGCCCGCACCGTTGCTGGTTCCCCCGCCGTCGCTAGAGGTTCCGCCGCCGCCCAAATAGCCAGAGCCGTTAGCAGTGATACTAATGCCGCCAGCAATAGACAGCATCCCGCTCACTCTGAAAGCCATGACGCCGCCGCCGCTGGGCCCTTCTGCGAACGAGGCTATAGTCACTGTCCCTAAAAAGGTTAAATCCTGAAAATGTGGCACAAGCACCGCCTGCACGTAGCAAGAAGTTGTGCCACTCATTGGATTTGCTAAATTACTCGGATTCAATTCGTCCATGAAAGTGCCTTTAGGGATTTTTAAAATTGAAGTATTATAATCAAGGATTCTCGTGTTGGCCTTCATGCCAACTTGAATGTTTTGGCCGATAAACTGACCGCAATCGGTGTTGTTACGCTGTCCCTGAACAATAAACATAACTTCTTTACCAATGTCGGCCGCCGCGAAAGGGTGAATTGAGGTGGCTAAAGGGACTTCGGTGAAGAACGGACTGATCCCAGAGTTCACACCACTGACTCTTGCATGACGTATACCTAACTTGGTTTCTGCATCACCATTGGTGGAAACGGAACCACTACTTGATCCCCAACCAAATCCATCGTTATCGCCGCAGCTGCCAGAGCAAGAGCTACGGATATGGTTACCGACGTAAGATTTTCCCGTTGGTGATTGAGCATCACTTTTGTAAGGGCATACGAGAAACTGAAAATTATAATGATTAGCTGCGGTCAAGCCAATAGCACTGCCTTGAACCGTGTAAGTTTCGGCTAAAGACCCGCTAAGCACGCCATCCACTCTATAACCTCGCATCTTGAGATCGTTGCAATCTTGGTGTCCGCCGCCGTATGACCCACCGCCAGATGATTCCATGTAAAGGATTTCAACGCCGTCATAACCGCTTCCAGCACTGAGCGGCGCGGCGTTAGCTAGATACTTCCATTTTAAGGTCATCTGGTTGGGTCCAGAGGAGTAGCTCTGCTGGAGATATCCACCATATTTAGAAAATGGATCGACGAGTGCAAACGGAGGGTTTATTCCCGAGGCATCATGATCACTTAAACGATGATGATAAAAGTTAAAACACCCCGGCGCGCCAGGCGGACAGAGCGTATGAGTCATCAAAGAATTATAGGATGAGCTCGTGCCGTTAACCGCTGGGCGAGCGTTAGAAGCAGTGCCCCCAGAGCCCATGTAGACAACTGGATTAATCAGTTTGCCGCCAATGGTCACGGCACCGTAAAGACCTTCAAGACCTTCTGTGTACCCTGTGCCCGCGTAATGGACCAAACCTGCATAAATCCCAGCGGCAACACCTGCCGCTCCGAAAAATCCTATAAATTCCTCGGATGGAGGGCGCTGCCTAACTGCTGTGACGCCGTTTTTCTCTTCAATCTCAAACACAGTTGGAATCGATGCGCGAAAAACGTTTGGTCCGGCCAGTGCCGGGGACGAAATAGTCACATTGCTAAACACTGTGTATTCGGAAGTACCTGACTCAACGACTGCATAGGTGAGCGGAATGTTATCAAGAACGAAGATATTGAAATATCCAGCTATAATACTCGACTTTTCAATCAACATTCTCGGATTACCGTTTGGCGGATTAAAAAACACACCGAGCTTGCCAGTTGGACCGCCAGCATCATCACTGAAAAAGCGGCCAGAGACGCGGCCTTCCTTGTTGGCTGTACCGGCAGCTGTTGGAGCGATATTAACGATTGTTTCGCCGGTAGTGATGTTAGTCATCACATCACCGTAAGTAATTAAATAAGAAGCGCCTATGGATGTTTCATAGACGCCTAAAAACTGAATTAAAACGTTATTTCCAGCGGGAACACCGGGGACATTAAGAACAAGTGGCGTACCCCAGCTAACGGGATTATTTTCGAATTCAAACTGCTTCGTTATTGTTGGGCGCCCGGGCCCTTGAATATTAATAACTGCGAAGTGCAACTTGTCGCCGACCGCGAGACTTGAAGAAGACGATTCGTTAAACGGTATTTTTAAGCTGATGGTTTGGGGGGCAATGGACCGGGTGCACCCGATCGATGAAATCAAGCCAAATAGCACCATAGCATTCGTAAACAGCCGCATAAACGCACCTCTTCATTTGGACCTACTGATTTTTCGGCGGAAAACGCTCTCGCCCCAAGGGCGGAAGTGAACCATGTTGAGAAAATGAAGGAGGCTTAATGAAGTTGTTCGTAATTGAGTCGAAAGAGGGCGTATTAAATTAAAACACCGTCTTAAAAAACCAATAAACAAGGACGGCCGAATTCAAAATAAGAATCAGCTTCCAACCGACTCCCATAATCATGCGTTTATCGAGTTCGCTGGCGAGTCTTGAATTTTCATTGTGAAGGTCGTCTAGCCGTTCTTTGATTCGAGTGTCAGAGATCGATGTGTCAATCTGTACGGTTTTAGGGGGTATTTGATTGATTTTTGCTTCAATGGATTTGCGCCAGCGATCGAGACTCGGGTCAGCTTCCCTCTTGTGGATTAGTTCACGCCATTGTGCCCAGGAGGGGTCTTTTTGTTCGAGCTGCAAATACCATTGTAGGGCCCTGATGACATGGGGAGGGGTTTTTGATTCATCCCTCACCCACCTAGACCATGCCGATGGGTCTACTAATAAAAGCTGCGCCATTTTCCGTTGTGAAAGCCCAAGGCATTTTCGAACCCCTTCCAACCCCCCTATTTGGCGCAAAATCACCCGGGCTTCAGACTCATATCTTAACCTCAGTGATGTTTTTGATTTGAGCTTGGAATGGGAAGGTTCAAAACTCAGGTCTGTGGGCGCTCGAAATTCGGGGTTCTTCGATGTGTTAACGTCGATGTCCATGACCCAATGATCAGGAATAAAATTTATCGCGTCAACGTCTGGGCGCTATGCGCAATACTAAGATGTGAAATACAACAAAACTCGATGTGAAATACAATAGCCAGAATTCGGTCTCCCCTTTTGGGTTTTGATTTGAGATGAGGTAGGCCGCGGTCGGCGGGTTTTTAAATCTGACTAAAGCTTTTGGTTATAAACTTTAGTATTAAGTGATTGATTTTACGTCGTAATTTGTGTCACGATTAAGGTAGGAACTGGGGTCTAGAGGCGGTGCTGCGCTGCATTTTTTAAGGGCGCGGCGCATAACAACAATAGTTATTTATGAACTTGGGTGATTGGAGCGGCGCAATATGGCTTCGGTAAAAAGGTACTCTCTAAACCGCAACAAATATCTGCTCGATTCCGAGGTCGAACGTCTCGATCATATCTTGGATTCATTTAAAGAGAAGGACCCCAGAAACTGTCTTCTTATTTCCCTCGGACTTCACACTGGGGCTCGGGCGCAAGAGCTTTTAAATCTCAAAGGTGAAGATTTAAACGACCAAGACGAGTCGGTCTTTATCAGGGGCCTTAAAGGCAGCAATGATCGCGAGATTCCGCTAAGGCGAGAGCTCTACCGTAGGGTACGAAGTGGTTTGCCGTCCACCGGACGCCTTTTTCCTATCAGCTACCACCGTCTCTACCAGATCTGGCATCAGTATAGGCCCGTCACTAAGAAGTTCCACTCTCTTCGTCACACGTTTGCGATACGGTTGTATCGTAAGACCAAGGACCTTCGCCTAGTACAAGTTGCTCTGGGGCATAGGAACATTACTAACACCATGATCTATGCTGAATACGTCTACTCTCAGCAGGAGCTGAGAAAACTGATTCTTTAAGAAATCCACTAGAGTTGTCTTTGAATTTCTCGATGCTACACTTAACCAACGATGGTTCTTTTATTATTGTTACTTAAGTTTTCGGGAAGTGCGTTTGCACAGACGCCATCTGATGTTTACGACTTGCCAAAAGTCGTAGCCGTTCAAAATCGCGCCTACCAAGTGAACAGCGAACTTACGCTTCAAGGCGGCTACCTTCCTTCAGATGCCTTCAACAAGGGTCTTGTTCTTGGTTCCAGCTACACGTATTTTTTTTCTGACTATTTAGGTTGGGAAGTGATTGATGCGAATTATGTGATCAACTCACCCACCGGTTTAAAGAGTGATCTTTTGGATTGCTGCAACGTTGACGTGCAAAACGCGGGCTTTGATGGCGTTCTTGATTACATGCAGTGGTACGTCCTGACGAACTTCGTCTACACCCCGCTGTATACGAAAGCGCTGCTTTTTAATAAGGACGTCATTCGGGGAGAAATTAGTTTTGTCGGCGGAGCTGGCGGTGCGAAGTTTGCCGATTCTGGATTGAGGCCATTAATTTCACTTGGTATATATTTAAGATTCTTCACTAAAGATGATCGCTCCTGGAAATTTGATTTTAGAAATAATATCTATGTTGAGGAATCCTTAGGCGCGGTCAATTCTTTGTCTTTAATTGTTGGTTACGCTTGGCACTTTGGCGGCGCCTTGAAATCCAAGCCCGCGGAGAGCTTGGATGATCTTTAATCGGTGCGCAGCGCTTTTAATAAGTGCGTTTGCTTTTATGGCGTGGGCACAAGCGCCCAAGACTACTAGTGAAGGACTTAGCACTGAACTAAAGCCAGGCTTTATAGCCTCCCCCGAAAAGCCATTCACGTACTTACCGGTGGATATAGGATTTTGGACCAAGATCACGAATCTGAAAAGAGAGAAAAATTGGCCAGCCACTATCGTTGAGGGCGCTAAGCGTTCGGATAAATTTGGCGATACGCCAGAGGGGCGGGAAGGTCAGCTCGCTTTGGCGCAAGGACTAAGGGCTCGCGGTTTTTCGTACGCGTCTTTTTTGTCGCTGACCCAGTTGATCAAGTCACAGGCAGCGTCGAAAATTGGCGAGGCCGCATTGCACGAGCTTGCGGCCCTGACGCTTGAAAATCACTACGACCAACATGGTCTTGAGGTTCTTTTAAACTCAAATGAGTTTGGTCCCCTTCATCCTGAAATTCAAAGTTTCGTTTCCATGCATCGCTATCTTTATAACCTTCGGTTTGGCTTTACTAAATGGGCGAATTTAGACCGCAGCTTAATTTTGCCCAACTCAGTTTGGGATTGGGAACTGCGATACTGGCAAGCTGTCGGCGATGTCGCGAGAGATAAAACAGATAAAGCTGAAAAGCAATTCGCTGAAGTAAAAGACTCTCATCAGGCGTCAGAAAAGACAAAGCAATGGGCCAAACTTCAGCTAGCGAGAATTCTTTTTGAGCGCGCGCAGTTTAACAACGCCCACGATCTTTACACTTCTATTGGCGATTTAGGCGTGCGCGAAAAAGGCCGCCTGCTTTTGGAAGTCGCGTGGACAAAATATTATTTGAAAAACTACGACAAGGCGTTGGGCCTTCTCATGGCTCTTCGGGCGCCATACTTTCAGCCCTCATTAACACCGGAGCGCTACGTTTTAGAAAGCGTCATTTACCGCGACCTTTGTCACTATGAAGCAGTCGATTCAACGGTAAAAAAGTTTAATGAGGCATTTCATGATTCGCTCTCCGCAATAAAAAAGCGAAAGCCACTTGCCGGAGACCGAACAATTGTGAATCTGGCGCTTTTGGATCGCGATGTGCAGCCTAAGGCCAACTTGATTGATAGTTTGCGCCGCGAGCAAAGAGAGCTCAGTCGATATAGCTGGAAGAGCTTAAAGTTCTTTAAGGCCACCATCCTAGCTTACAAGCAGCGCGATAAGAGCCTACAGCGCGAGCTTGACCTTGTTCTTGAGTCAAAGTCGCGTGGGGTGGCGGAGCAGCTGCTTGACGCTGAAGAACAAATTCAGTTCTTAGATTACACCTCAAAGCTAGACGCCTTAAGAATCGTACGTGCGGGAGAGGACCGCGATTATAAATCCCAACAGATCTCCTATCTCACGTTTGAATCTATTTTCTGGCCCGTTGATAAAGAGTTTTGGTGGGATGAGTTTGACGACTACAAAACACTCATTTCAAGTCGATGCAGTATCACTTCCACCCCGTCGGAGCGTAAGCAAGAGCGGGAATTCGAATGAAGCTTATTGGTTTGCTCCTCTGCCTTTCCATTTTTCGATTTGCGCAAGCTAGTGAAGTTTTAAGTCTCGAACAAATGCGTCGGGATATTATGAAGCTAGATCGAAGTGTGCAAGAAACGAAAGAAAAGATTCGCAAGGTCAAGGACGCTGGATTTTTGCCCGACCTTTACTTTGCACTTGCGGAATTTCTCGTCGATCGAAGCCGGTATATGTACGCCGTTAAGATCAGAGAAAATTCCAAGTCGCCGATTGAGGAGCTAGACTTCACGGCTGAGAGACGACCAAAGCTTGAGGCAATTCAGGTGTATGACACCATCATTGAGAAGTTTCCTAAGATTACAGAGCGCGACAAGGCGATCTTTTTTAAAGCTCATGAATTAAGAGAGCTCGGCCGCCAAGAGGAGATGATTCGATCTTATATTCAGCTGACAAACGAATATCCGAGTTCAGTCTATTGGACTGAAGCGCAAATTATTCTTGGCGATCACTTCTTTGAATTTAAGAAAGATATGGATTTGGCGCTCGAAGTTTATTCAAAAGTTCTGAGGCGACCTCCAAGTCCTTTTACGCCTCTGGCCAATTACAAAATCGGCTGGGTTCAGGTTAATAAGGGTCTATTTAAAGAAGCGCTGTTAAGTTACGAGCGTGTCCTAACGCAAAATCGGGATATAGATCTCTCTCAACTCCCCGAAACATATAAAAAGACAGACGTTAGGCGCGAAGCGCTTTTGGCCCTTGTCTGGCCTTATTCTGAGTTGCTTTCCAGTGAGATGAAGAAATTGCGCGGCGGTAGAGAAAAGGTCATGGAGTACTTTCAAGGCCTCTCGCCTGATAAGGTGAGTTACGAGAAAGTGCTTTCTCGATTAGGGCGAAGACTCGTATTAAAACAACGCTTCGTCGATTCTACGAAAGTGTATTTTGAGTATTTGCGGCTTGCGGGCGATTTAAAAGAGCGAGTCGATGCGATCGAACGGCTTTATGTCAGTATGAAGAATTCGCGCCTCAATTGGCCCGTACGAGGTCTTGTGGGCGAAGTGGCAAGGACCGTCACCCAAGTTGAAAGCACACTGGAGTTGAAGCCAGGCGAAGTGAAAAAAGCCCTTTTCGACATGGAGATCTTCGCGCGCGACGTAGCCACGCGCCAAAACCAAAGAGCCAAAAAGACCAGGTCTAAAGACGATTGGGACTGGACCATCCGTGACTACAACCTCTATTTAGCGACTTTCCCCGCGAGTAAACATAACCACGCTCTTCGTTTGAATCTGGCCGAAAGTTATTTTAGTGCGGGACGACCTGTCGAATCTGGGCGTGAGTATGAGTGGCTCGCACTGAGAACAAAAGACCCCGTAAAAGCAAAAAGTTTTTTCGACTCGACGATCCAAGCTTACATTACTGCGGTTCGACAACAAGGTTCGCTCTCGAAGCTGCAGTTGACCGAAGCTCGTTATGGACTACGTGAGGCGGGCCGCGCCTACATGTCCAAGTTTCCAAAAGATCCGATCAATGATGATATCTTGTTTAATATTGGCCAATCTTTTTATGACGAGCGGCGATTCCCTCAGGCAGTTACATCTCTCAAAGATTATATCGCAAAATTTCCTCAAGGTGCGAAGACCGCGATCGCGGCCAATCTTATTCTGGATGCTCATAATCAGAGGGAGGACTTTAAAGCTATCGTAAGTGATGGGCGGGCGATTTTGAACAATGCCAACATCATCGACGCTCCTCTTAAAAATCAAGTAAAGGACATTGTCCAACAGGCGGAGATGAAGTCCGTTCAGCTCGCGGCGGGCGACTTCGCTTCGCCTGAGTACGCAACCAATCTGCTTAAACTCGCACGCAAATACAAGGGCTCTGCCATAGGCGATAGCGCGCTATATGAAGCCTTTACCGCGCTCAAAGCTAAGAAAGATCCCAAAGCCTACGACTCAGGTGAGCAACTTTTAATGCAACACAAGGGCTCGCAATATGCGCTAGAGGTTACGACTAGCCTTGGGCAAATGGCCCTTGCGACCGCCGACTTCCGTCGGGCCGCGCTTTATTTCGAAATTTTCTTTGAACGCTATGGGGCTAAGTCAGAGGGTAGAGAGCTTCTCAGCAACGCCGCTAAAATGCGTGAACTCATGGGTGATTTCAAAATCGCCGGAAGTGATTACAAAAAACTTGGCGACACACAAAGCGTCGCTCGTATGGATTTTCTGGCGCGCGATTGGCCGGCGCTCTTAAGATCTGCGCCGGGAGCGTCGGGTGTTTCATCTGACTATTACGAAGGGCTAGCACTTTTCCGACTCAGAGGTATCGGACCTGCGCGTGGGGCATTGGAAAGAGCAAGTCGAGCGGCAACTGCCGATCCTCTCGAGCAGGAGATGGCGGCCCATGCGCTTTACCTCATGGCCGGAGCTGCTTTGGAAAATTACAAAACTGTTCAAATGCGGCATGGTTCCGAAGTGAAAGCGGTAAATGATAAAGCAGCACTTTATAAATCGTTGGAAGAACAATTAAACAGGGTCATTCAGTTCGGCAATGGTCGCTGGACCATTGCGGCCCTTTATAGTTTAGGCCAAGCAAAGCTTGAGTTTGCGAATTTCATAAAGCGAGCACCGGTGCCAAAGAGTTTAACTTCTGTCCAAGCTACTCAGTATAAACAGATACTTAATAAACAGGCCAGAGAGCATGCGAATGCGGCAGATGAATACTTTAAACAATGTCTTGTAAGTGCAGAAAATTTCGAGGTTTTGACAAGTTTTGTGGTGGGCTGTGATGCGCGCGGAAAACTTGTCGTCGATGAAGCCAAAGATGTCCAGACAAACTTGAAGGCCGCGGAAAGCGCTCCAGCTAAGGCTGCGGCGACTCGCCAAAAACTGTTTGATCAGCCACGCCGCATCTCATTGTTGATTGATTTGGCTCAAGTCCACGTAAGGGCGCAGGATTATTCAATGGCGGAACTCATACTGAACCGAGCATTAGAGATTGAGCCTGATAACGCTTCTCTGATAGCAAATATTGGTTCTGTGAACCTCTATAAGCGCGATTATCCGGAGGCTAAAGTCTGGTTTACCAAAGCTCTCGCAAAGAATCCAAAGCAATCTTTGGCGCGTTGGGGAGTGGCTGGTCTGTTTAAAAAATTTCGCTTTCGCACAAAATTTCCTGCGGCTTTAAGTGCTGCGAAGTCCTCAGGTCGGCCTGCAGGAATTCTTCACCCCCTCGTAAAAGTCCAGGACTAGACTGTTCCGTGGGTTACATATTTCCGAAGAGGAAGTATGCAGAATGTCGAGATTGTTCCAACAGTTAAGCAGGTTCCTTACTCGACTCCTCTGCAGTTAGTGCAGGTCCGAGAGAAAAAGAAGTTTAACCTTTCTGAGGATTGGTTTTCAGCCACGCGCGAGAAGATGCGATTCACCGCTTTCGATTCTGGCGCTGCGAATCTTCATCTTGACCGAACCACCGAGCAGGCCGCGCGTACAGTTCCTCAGCGTCGAGCTTTAGAAATTCACATCACTTGGAAAAATCAAATCTATGACTCCAGACTTTTCTTTCCGGGCGAGACGATCGGCGTCGGCACCGGACCGGATGATCTTTACGCACCGATTTTTCCTGGCTCATTTGCGATTGGTCGTTTTGACGGACATCATGCCGATTTTTACATCAGCAAAGGCACAAACGGCGTCATTTACCGTGGTGGCCACGAAGCATTAAGCATAGATAAGCTAGTTAGCGCCAATGGATTGCCACGGCGAGGAAAACATCATGTTCTCTCGCTCAGCGCAAGTGAGCGCTGTGTGATTGATTTAGGGTCTGACTTAAAGCTAACTGCTCGCTACACGGTCGCACCCCGCCAGCTTTCAAAATCCACAGTCCGTGAGCCCGATCATATGCTTCGCAAAGCGCTCGGCTATTCCGGTACAGTGCACGTTGCTTTCTTATTGATTGCTCTATTTTTGGCGCCGACTCAAGATGTTCCCAAGATCAAACATCTCTCGCCAAGAATCGCGCGACTTCTCACACAGAAAAAAGTCGAGCTGACGCCCCCGCCGAAACCTCCAGAAGAACTCCAGGCAAAGCCAATGAAGGCTGTAGAGAAAACTCCGTCACTCCTTAAAAAGAACTTGGCAATTAAACGCCTGGTGCCGCCGAAAAAAGTCGTTGTTCATGTGAATGAAAAATTAAAGGCCATCAACAAACCACCTAAGCCGGAACTGCAACGGCTTGGCGCATTGGCTGCACTTGGTGCACTTGGAAATCCAACCGTGAACAATCCCAAAAACATTCCGATTGCGATTAACGTTAATCCGAATGCTGGCGGGCAGGCTTCGCCAACTACATCGGGAATGATCGGTGCAATTAAAGCACAAGGCGGAAAACTTCAAGCAGCGGGCATGGCGGGGGTTAAGACAAAAGGGTCAGGGTATGGATCAGGGACTGGCTACGGGGTCCAGGGTCTAAAGGGTCTAGCGGGATCTCGCGGTGTTGGCGGCGGAGTGATTGGAAGTCCAAAGCTTATGGAACTTACCCGTAACGAGGGGCTCACGCAAAAACAAGTCATGGACACGGTGAAGCTGCATATAACAAAGATTCAGCATTGCTACGAAAGAGCGCTTCTCTCTACACCACAGCTCTCTGGTCGAGTGGAGTATGAGTGGGAGATTGCCGCTCGAGGCGCCGTTAAATGGGCGAAGGTAAAGCGTTCTGATGTTGCTAGTGGCGACGGATTAAACAATTGCGTTACCGATGTGTTCAAAAAAATGAAATTTCCCGTCGCTAAAAATGGTTTATCGACCACCCCATCGATCGGGTTCCCTTTCGGTCGCCTCTAACTGGCTTTTGTCCAGTTTCTTGTTGGAAGGATGGCTCCTCTTGGTTTTCCCCGGATAGAATAGATAAAGTGTTCGAAAAACCGGGAGATAAAGTTTTATGTTACATAAATTGCTGGAGCATTATAACGAGGGCGGCTTTTTCATGCACGTGATCCTTGTTACTTCGCTTATCGGTGCCGCTATCATCGTCGAGCGATTTAAGGTTCTTACCGCCGCTGCAAACATCAAAAAAGACGAGCTCCTTAATCATATCAACGGCTATATTCTTCAGGGAAATCTAGAGAAGGCGATCGCCGTAACTTCCCAAGTAAAGAATCCCCTAACCAACATCGTTCGCGCAGGATTAATGGCTGTTGCAAACAACGGTGGGCCGGAGGAAGTTCAAACCGCCATGGATGCCGTAGCTTTGCGCGAAGTTCCTAAACTTGAGCGCCGCATTGGTCTCCTGTCGATGCTTTCAAACGTTGCAACTCTTGTCGGCCTGCTTGGAACAGTCGTTGGAATGATCAGTGCGTTTGGTGCCGTTGCAAACGTTTCTCCGTCGGAAAAAGCGACAATCCTTGCGAACTCGATTTCAGAGGCGATGAATTGTACGGCTTTTGGCCTTTTAGTTGCCATCCCGCTGCTGTTTGCGTTTGGTTTCTTAATGGCAAAGGCTCAAGAGATCACCGATGACATCCATGAATCGAGTGTTGCCACTTTAAACTTTATTCTCGCTAACAAAGAACGCTTGCGAGGTTAGATGTCAGCAGGTGGTGGTAAGTACGAATTAAATCTAACGCCCTATATCGATCTTATGAGCACGCTCATCGTGTTTCTTTTGATGACGGCGGTGTGGAATCAGATTGCAGTTCTATCTACAGACGGAAGCGCCACCTCCGCTTCAGACACCGCAACTGACGCAAAAAATAAGATCCATCTCGCCGTCACGATTATGCCCGCATATACGGAACTAGCTGAGAATCAGACGTTTACGCGCATCCCTCATGTCGAAGGCAAAGTCGATCGCACTCGATTTGGCGAAGTGTTAAAGCAATGGAAAATCAAATACCCCACCCGCACCGATGTGGTTTTGAATACTGAAAACTCAGTAACCTATCGAATGCTAATCAGTGCATTCGATGAATTAGTTGGCCAAGATTTTCCTGACGTCGGTGTGAGTACACAGTAATGCGAATCAAATATAAAACACTTATCGAAACCCCTGGATATCACGTAAAGCCAAAGTATGATTTACCACATCTGCGCAAACGCCGCGAATCCACAAGCAGGCGCTCGCTTGATTTTGGTTTATCACTTACTGCAATGATCGATATGTTTTCTACCTTAGTGATCTTCTTGCTGTTGAATTTCTCCGCTACCGGCGAAGCTTATTTCGTAAGTAAGAATGTCATTATCCCTGCAGCCGTAAATCCCCGGCCGATCGATACAGCACCTCTGATTTCAATCACGAAAACCGCTATCACCCTTGACGCGATTGAAGTGGGCAAAAATCCAATCAATCTGACAGACGAAGACCTTGCAATGCCCCAGCTTGTAGAAGGCCTTCGGAGGCTAAAGGTGCTTCAGCAAAACCTGATTGATGCTGGTCTTAAACCAAAGCCCGAGATCAACATCCAAGCCGATCAAGACACACCCGTCAGCCGCATTAAAAGAGTGATGAATGTCTTAGTTCAAGAAGGCTTTACAGGAATCAACTTCGCCGTCCGCGAAGTGAATGAAGGCGATATTTAGGGCGGGTCGATCCGTGTAACCGGCCGCGCCCCACACGTTTGCTCCGCTGCCGACAGCTGAGCCACAGCATCTCAAGACAGCGGCAGGCTTAACTGGTGAATCAAATCATGATGAAAACCACAAAGCGTCATGAGGTTTTCAACCTCATTGCTGCCCCCTTTGCCAACAGGTTGGATATGATGAAGTTCAATCCATCGAGATCATTCGCACAGCGATCGCCATCTTCATTAGTATGAGTGCATCGACCTCGACCTCGATCTCGCACATGAACTTGATGCTTGGTGCGGGCGAGAAGCGGCGCTCGCTTCGATCCGGACTGAACTCTGCGCACGCAGAGCTTTTTTGCTTTCGGCTTCTTGGCGAGGGCTCTTTCAGCCTTTCTCACAGGATCATGCCGGCTCAAGTAATCGTCGAGTACTTCAGATAGAACTTTGTCTAGACTAAATTGGCCCTTGGCCGCCAAGAGTGACTTTACCCTTTCAAGTTTTTCGTGAGTGTCTTTTGTGATTCCGCACTCAAGCTGAACGAGATCTTCCCCCATAAATTTAATTTTATCTGAAACGGCAGCTCTTGGTTGAAGGCGCGCCACTTCAATTTCAGTCTGCCGGGTGGTGTGCGTCTCTGCAAATTTAACTAGATCGCGCGCATTCTCCTTAGTAATCGCGGCCACAATTCGACTAGCCTTAGCAACAGTGATTTTTTGTTCAATGACAGCGATTTTTAACTCCTGGATTTCACGACTCTTGCGAGCTACAGAGATAAATGCGTAAGCATTGGCTTCACTTAGTCCCAGGGCGCCAACCGCATAAGCAAATAGACTGGCATATCCAAGTCGTTTAAAAAACTTTAGCTGATCAATTTCGCCTAAGATTAAGATAAGTTCGCCCTCGAGGCGACGGAATTCCCGACTTAACCCGATTGCACGCTCATGAAGCTCGAGCTGGTTTTTATCTAGTACTGATGACATTAGATTCCTCCCTCATGGATTTGAGAGAAACCTACCACATCTTTTTAAGAATGATTTTTCAAGGCCCCTCAAACGTGACTTTGCGGGGCTCGCTGTTAAGCCTAAACGCTAGTGTAACTGGCAATTCCAAAGCAGAATCACTTTCAAAAGAAAATTCGAAATTAAACTGAATAATAACAAGATTAGAATGTGCGAAAGTCCGTCAACAAACTTATTCACAAGAAAAACATTTCTGAAGACGAAGGTAGAGGGTAAAGGTTCAAACACCGCCAAAGCTACAATAAATTGCTAGAAACAGGACGCGGCTTACCCGCCGGCAGCCCTAGCGACATCCCGGGTGTTACTTTGTGTCTTCCGCTTCGTAGCGAATTTGTGGCTCTGGGCGCATTAGCCCTTGGATAATTTCTGCTCGGTAGCTGGTGCGATACTTGACGTAATTCTTCAAACGATTCTTGTCTCGCGCGATCATTCGTAAACGATCATCGCCGTGAAGCTCACCTTTAATATTGATGTCATCGAGATCCATTTTTTGTTGCGCGAGCGAGCCCACCGGAGTCAGAAGCAAAACTAATAATAAACCTAACTTCACTTCTTCCCTTTCCGCTTAGCAAAAACATACGACTTAAACTTTGTGTCGTCAAAAGCAAGTGCCACTCCGGTCTTGATCTTGCGTTGAGTGGCCTCGTTATTCAAAAGCTTTTGCACCGAATAACGAAGAATGCCATCGCCTTTTGGATCACTTTGCCTCGTCTGCACATAATGAACGTACACGGCGTTCTCTTGTGCCTTATGCTCTAGGCCCGGGAGGGTGTCACCTTCCTTAACTTCCAATGAATTATACAAAGGCAACACAGATTGTGAATACTTAAAACAATCTTTCCCCTCGCCCAACACAGGTGTTAAATCCACATCTTGTGCAGGCTGATTAGGATCACGTACAAGAGGATTTCGGTGTTGACCAATTTGGCGTCTGGCCGATTCTTCGCCATCAAAATTCTCTTGCAGATTAAATGAATCCATCGCGAATGCCATCGACCGCGCCATGTAAACAAAAGTCTCGATGCCATCTATAATTCCGTCTCTGTCGGTATCCGGGTTTTTAGGGTCACCGTTATTAGGTATACCTTCGGTTGGCCGATCGTTACGGATATATTTTTCCTCGCAAGCGGTCAGCAAGTCATGGTCTTCGTCGGTGCGATCTAAACATGCCGGCAGAGACTCACGGTACTTCGCCTCGCGCCAATGAAAGTAATCGCCATAACCGTCATTGAAGCTAAACCGCTTTGCAGGATTAAATCTATAACGAGCTTCATCTTTGTCGCACATTCCGTCAGTGTCGGAATCAACGTCGATCGAGCCATCCTCGCAGTATCCCGCATTTAAATTATAGACGACTAACTCATACTTTAGCTGCCATGGCTCGAACGTCGGTTTAACAATTAGGTCGTTAAAGTCCCAATTCGCAGAAGCTTCAAAGTTTATAAATTTCCCGTTTCCTAAGCGCGCCATCCGCTCTAGCCGCTCGATCGCACCCTCGCCGTTATTGCCGTAATAAGCAGTTGATAGTGCGATGTTCTTCGGGTCGATCGTAATCAATGATCTGACCAGGTCATTGAGCTCGCTTTCGCGGGCTATGTCTGTCGGCTCGCCATCGGACACGAAAAAGAGCATATAGAATGGCTCTTCCTCCGGATAAAGCTCCTGGTCATGTTCTATTGCCGTTCTTGCTAACTGAAGAGCCGCCTTATATGGCGTCGCCCCGCCATCTTGATCCCGCAGCTTATTTGTCGCATTTAGCGCCTTGCTGATCTCCGGTGTGAACGTTGGGATCTTATCGTCGCCGTCGTTTATATAAGCACCAGCCTCATCGTCGGCGAACCAAATCATGCCGTATTGTTGATTTGTGGCCTGCATATTGGCTCTGAGAAAGCGCTCAATGTTACCTGCTCGCTTGTCGGCATTACGATCTGTCCCTGAATTACTTCCTGATTTATCGATGATAAATAGAAATTTAAGCCAGCGCTTAACTTCTTCAGGCTCCGTCACGCAGAGCTCACCCTTGCCGGTAACAATAGGAGGCCCACTTAAACGTTTCTGCAAACGCACATCGGAGCAAGCTGGCTGAAATAAAAAAATAAGAGCTAGACCAAATGCCTGTAAACGATATGCGCGTTTTTTTAAATGGTTAAACCAACTCATTTGATTTCAGTCCCCCGGAGTTTAACAAAGCAAGCACGGGACCACGGACTTTCGTCGGGCGCGATTAGCGAGAGTGAACCTACCGACATTTGAAGACTTGAAGGTTGAGACTCAATGTCTACGAAAGGCTGGGTGACAAGTGTTTCGCCAGAAAAAAGGAAAGCCGGCCTGGGTTAGGGGCCGGCGTGGGTATGGGGGGGGTTGGGTTATGGGACTTTGTAAACTAGTTCTGTTCAGCTTCCGAAATGCTATCGAAGCGGCGGTCCACCATCTTAGGTGTCTCACCCCATCCGATTTCGACGTCGACGAAATCCGTCACGCGTCTTGAATCTGCATCCTTTATCAGTGCTGTGGGTCGCTTTTGCGCAATATTCTCGTTCACTCCGTTAGCCAAGGATGTACGTTCAGAATACGTGTCATCGATCATTGATCGAAAATCAGCTTTCAGAGGAGCTTTATGCCCTAGGTCTGCATAGGCATTCACTGATAGTAAGGCTGCCACTATAAGTACTAATTTGGTTTTCATGGCTTTGCGTTCTCCTCGTTAATCTTACTTGTCTATAAAGCAACGTTGGTACCAAGTTGGTGCGTCCTGTTTTCAAGCACTTATAACTTTTGCCTGGCGAAGTAATTGTCACCCCTTAGTGACAATTTGCCAGGTGTCTAACTTTTCGCAAAATGTCTGAAAGTTCGATCCTTTTTGAGAGCCTTTGAGCTGTCTCATTTTGAGACAGCTCGAGCGGCGAACTCTATGGTGTTTCCCTTAGTCCTCTGGTAATTTATCGACTATGTCTAAATCCACCTTCCTTCTAGCCGCACTTTGCATTTCCTTAAGTCACAGTTTAAGTGCCCAGGTTGCGGGCCACGGCCAACTCATGGAGATTTTGGATCCCCAAGCCGTCCGCTCCTGCGAGACCTCACTGATATCAACCACTACCCAAGTGGCGTTGCCATCAATTGCATTGCAGGAAATGGTAAGGATTTTAAGACATCATGGCGCTAACTATCCACTAGGCTTGAGCAGCCAAGGTCCGACGGAAAATCCAGTGTTGTTGCCTAAAGACGCGATTGGATTTATGCGTCGATTCTATAAGGCCGCAACGAAGCAGCCGGTTTCCACGACCCGATTTCACTTTGAACTAGAGGCCACCTATCTTGCTTCCGCTGCTGGCGGCCGACATATTTTCGAATATCGCGCTTCGCCAGATATGCGCGCCTTGGTTCTACTGACTACGACTAGCGGTGCGGGTGCAGGGGACGTTCGCATGATGCTCGTCTTTCACGAGTTAAGTACGGGCATGCGTCTCGAGTTTGAGCAGATATTCCGCGGCCGGGGCAGTTACACGAAAATCGGTAAGGAAAAATCAAATCCGGTTGAAGACACTGGAGTAGCATACGTTTTTGGCGGGAATACGCAGACGACTTATTTAGGCAAAGATCGAGAGAATAAGCTTACGGGAACTTCTGCCAATATTGACGTGAGCGATCACTTTCCAAATAAACCGATCAAACTTACGTTCAAATTCTACGCGGCCAATTAATATTGGTAGGCAAGTGCAAGGAAACTCTCCACATACAACGTTATGGGCTTAGTTGAAATTATTGTTCCGACCCGCACATCGGGGACGAAATAAACCGCTTTCATTACGGGAAGAGCTATATCCGCCCCGACCCCACCAAATATTATGGCGAAGAAGGGTTTTTCATCCGTTTCAGTTGGGACCACAACGCCATCCAAAGTGATGGACACTTTGTTCCCCATGGCGGCCTCGCCACCGACTCCCCACCACCAATTCGAATTTGGCTTCCGGTAATTCTTAAATAAGAGCCCGACTCCCGTGAGTGACTGTTTCCTTTCGCCTTTCGCGCTCGCAGGCGACGGCCCGAGCGGATTTTTTTCTGTCACGGTTCCTTTGAACGCCGTTTCGCGAAAGCTTATGTAGGTGCGCAGTCCCCATTTAGGGCTCACTGGCATATCTAGAAAAAGCGAGAAAAACACACCAAAGGACTCAAACGTCGATGTCTCGTAAGCTGATTGGTCGCTAAGCTGAAACGTGGACTCCCCTTGCCTAAGGTAGGATGTCACCATGGCTAGGCCTAAGTTGTAGGTCGCTTTGTATGGCCTGGAGATTTTTGGATCTTCATTTCGCGATCGTACCTGGCTCTTCAGAATTAGCCGCCCAGGGATATAACCTGGAGTGAGCTTGCCCTCATAGGTGACCAGCACTTTGCGGAAAGATTTATAAAACTTTGCCGATACTACGACATTATCGCCCTTTGAAAGCTTCGATATCTTCGCCGATTTTTCAGTTGCTTGAGCATAGACCGGCAGATCCTCATGAACATGAAGATCAAAAATTTCCTTCGGCCTTCCATGAGCCAGCAAGCTGAAGAATGTTATTGGAATAAGGATCGTCTGAAGCCAAACCGTCACTTCCTAAAATTCTATCACCCCCAACCAAAAACATTGACCCGGTGACGCATTCAGTCGTAGGATCCGGTCCCTATGGCACACGCTCATTTAGCCCTTAATCCAACTATAATTCGGCTTGCCGATCTTCCTACCGACGGTCGAAGGTATGTTTATACGAACGAATCCGCGGAACTTACTCCCTTCATTACTGATTTAATTGGCAAGAATCCCTACCGTGTTGAAATCGAAGTGAAACCAATGGGGAACGTCTATTCGGCTGAGGGCAAAGTACAGACGGGTCTTGATGAGATTTGCTCGCTATGTGCGATTGATTTTATCCAGCGGGTGGACGAAAAATTCCAAGAGATTTTGGTTATCAACGACCCAGAAACGCCAGAGGGGCATCAGGCCAGAGTAAATCATTCCTCCGAGCTTAACTTGGATGGCCCAGAGTGCACGGAACTTAAGAGCGATTTGTTTTTAGTTGGTGATTTTATTCATGAAATTATCGCCATTAATACCCCAATGAAACCGCTTGGTAAGCCCGGTTGCGATTCGACCTGCGAGAACTACCAGGAGGCCGTGAACAAGGGCTGGCTACAGGCCGCGACCGAGGCGGAGCCGAAGGGCCCAAACCCTTTTGCGGTACTTAAGGATCTGAAATTAAGAGATTGATTTCACAGGGACTTTTGTTATTACTAGCACCCTTCCGTAGAATTTTTAAGTTAACTGTCAACACTAGGATTTAGGTTATGCCTACACCAAAAAAGAAAACATCGCGCTCAAAACGCGACATGCGCCGATCCCACGATTTTCTAACAGTTCCCACTGTCAGAAATTGCCCGAACTGCAGCGCACTGATGCGACCTCACCATGTTTGCCTGACTTGCGGTCACTATCGTAGCCGTGAAGTCGTCGCAAGCCAGGCCTAAGAGTTCACGAGCAGCATGACAAGCAACCAGGGCGGACTTTTTCGATCTAAGATCGCTGCAACGGGTTCCTACCTACCCGAACGTCGGCTAACGAACGCCGACCTAGAAAAACTCGTCGATACCAATGACCAGTGGATCCTTGAACGCACAGGAATCTCTGCTCGGCGAATTGCGGCCGAGGGTCAATACACTAGCGACCTCGCTCTAGAAGCCTCTCGCAGTGCCCTTGAAGCTGCCGGTTTAAATGCCCAAGATCTCGACATGATTTTAGTCGCCACGGTTTCAGGCGATATGGTGATGCCTAATACGGCCTGCATTCTTCAGCGAAAACTTGGCGCCCGAGACATTATGGCTCTCGATATTTCCGCCGCCTGTTCTGGCTTTGTTTATGGTGTCGGTATTGCCGATCAGTTTATTCGTACTGGCGTTTATCGCCACGTTTTGGTGATTGGAGCTGAGGTTCTACACCCGTACATTAACTATAAAGATCGCGAGACTTGCATTCTCTTTGGCGACGCGGCTGGCGCGGTCATCATGAGCCGCGCCGAAAAAGGCGATGCGTCGCAAGTCTTCAGTACCCATCTCCATGCCGATGGTCAAATTTCTGATTTGTTTGTTCTCCCTGCCGGCGGCTCGCAGATGCCCTTTAGCCAGCATGTTTTAGACAACGATCTTCAGTATGTGAAGATGAAAGGTCGGGAGATATTCAAGCACGCCGTTCGCACAATGTCGCAAGCTTGTGAAGAGGCTCTAAAGGCAAACAACATGGCGCCTGAGGAAGTTTCTTGGGTAATTCCTCACCAAGCAAATGTTCGTATTATTGAAGCTGTCGCGAAGCATTTTGGCATTTCCATGGATCGCGTTGTAGTAGAACTTGAGGACATGGGAAATACGTCGGCCGCGACAATTCCCGTCGCATTCGATAAGGCTGTCCGCGATGGCCGAATTAAGCGGGGCCAAAATATTTTACTTACGGCCTTCGGCGCCGGCATCACCAGCGGCAGTGCCCTTTTGAGGTTTTAAATGTTTGCAGCAGTCTTCCCAGGTCAGGGCAGTCAACACGTTGGCATGGGAAAGTTTCTGCACTCCGAATTCGCAATCGCGAGAGAAACATTCGAAGAAGCTAGCGA
>JAYSTF010000132.1:0-2961 GCA_043720065.1 Pseudobdellovibrionaceae bacterium
CGAAAAATTTGGGATAGTTAATTTAAGTCAGGAAGAAGTAGTTACAGAATTTTTTGAACTGGTTTATGAAAGCCAACCCAATTTATTTCTGGGCTAAGACTTCGTTTGTACTCGTGCTCTTCGTTTACGAAATACTTTACGGTCTCATAATTAAGGAGTGAGTCGATGGCCTTAGTATTTGCCTCTGTATCACGGTCATTCATTGAGCGGCGGAACTTCGTGCGCCAGTTTGTAATTAAAAAGGTGAATAGGACGTAAGATCCAACCGTGATGAAAGTAATCAGCGCGAAATTCCAACCAAAATTCACGTACAAAACTCCAGTAACTAACAGGATCTCTAATAAAGTAGGAAGGATGTTAAAGAGCATGAAGCTTAAAACAGTTTGAATTGCCCTAGTCCCTCGCTCAATCACGCGCGACAAGCCGCCAGTCTGACGGTCCAGGTGAAAGGCGAGCGAAAGGCTATGCAAGTGGCGGAAAGTTTCTAAGGCCACGGTCCGTTGTGCATGTTGAGCCACATTTGCGAAAATGTAGTCGCGTAGTTCACCAAACGCTTGCTGCAGCACCCGAGCCAATCCGTAGCCAAGGATAATTCCGACTGGAATCATCACGATGGGTTTTATAGAAAGCGCGTCGACGGCATCTTTATAAAGAAACGGGACATAGACGTTAACGACTTTAGCTAGTGCTAAGCAGGAGAGCGCGAGCACCACACGAATCTTTAGCCCCAAATAATTTGGCGGCCAAAGATGGTGGGTCAAACTCTTAACGGTATTCCCTTGTGTGCGTTTGCTATTTGCTTTCAAATTTGGCGCAACTTCATCAAGCGCCGCTTATCAGCCGCTGAAAGTTTCTCTGTGGCGGCGGTCCATGCGGCAGAGGGCAGATGGGCGGCTTTTCGCAGTAAGTAATCGTAAGTTTTGTCAGGATAGACATTCCAGCATTCCCGAAGTGCCCAACCTACTCCTTTTTGCACATAGTAATGCTCATCCTTCATGTGGCGATCAATGAACTTAAGCAGAGTGTTGACCGGTGGATGGCGCTTTCGAACCCGAGAGTAATAAACCAAGCCTACAATCGACTGCCGCTTAAACCATGGATTCGCCGATCGGCCCCACTTGTCAAAAACGGGCAACATTCGCTTTGGATCAAACTCCATTAGTTTGGAGTAATGACTGCTCAGTTCATCGGAGTGCGCCCAATTGTCGACGCGATCAAGCCAGCCTAAAATCAATCTGCGATGTTTAAAGATCTCCTTTACCGGCTGCCGGCCCGCCCAGTAAGGGGAGAGAAGCATGACTTCATAAATGATAGAATTCTGCCAAATGTAGTCCCAAATGGGCCACTGCTGGTCTGCAGGCAGTTTCGAAAACGAAAACCCTCGTTTAGAGGTCGCCCTAACTAGCGGGATCCGCAAACTTAAGAACTTAAGATTGGAATTGCCGCCACCAATGTAATTCTCCGGAAGCCACCGCAGCGGTTGGCGTGGATCGGCCAAGTTTTTCAGAGTAGCTTCGACTTCCTTTAGATATTTTCTCATCGCTAATAAAATAATCTTCAGATTCACCGGGTCAATGAAAAAGCTTAGTGATTTTGGATGAGAAGTTAAGTTAAAGGTTCCACATATGACTTGGACGGGCCTTAAAGTTTCCCGTATTCTTCATGCGGGATATATTTTTGAGTGCGGTGACACCAAGATCGCATTTGATCCGATTTTTGAAAATCCATTCAGCCGCAACTGCCATGCATTCCCGAATCTGGAATTCGATCTAGCTAAAATTAAGGGGATTGAGTTAAACGCGGTTTTTATTTCCCATTTTCACGACGATCATTGCTCTTTCGAAAGCCTTAATCTTTTACAGCGAACAATCCCCATTTATTTGTACTGTGTACACGACGAAATGTTCGCGATGCTCAAAGAACTTGGATTTGAGTCGGTTCACGCACTTGATATCGACGTAGCGGTAAATATCGGCGATTTTAAAGTTACTCCGCGCCGCGCCTTAGACTCAGATGTCGATTCGATTTTTCAAATAAAAGCGGCAGGGCTAAATATTTTAAATGTCGTAGATTCTTGGATGGATGACGAAACGTTAGCTCAGCTTAAAAAAGAGTCTCGCTGGGATTTAATTCTTTGGCCTTTTCAAACCATGCGAGAAATTGAAGTCATTGCGCCATCGGCATCAGATTCAGGTCCTCCAGAAATTCCACCGGAATGGTTTGCCCAACTTAAAATTCTGGCGCCCCGATATCTGGTCCCGAGTTCATGCCAGTTCAAACTGGAGGATTGGTCTTGGTACAATCTTGCGTTTTTTCCAATTTCCTATGCCCAGTTTGAAAGCGAAATGGAATCGGTCTTAACTAATACCGAGATCGTGCGACTGAGCCCCGGCACATCTATCCGACTTGATTCTTCCTCTATCGAAAGGGTCGAACCGTTGGATTGGATCACGCCAATTGGGGATCAGAATGTGGATTATCAGCATAATCCCAAATTAATTCCGCCATCAGCAAGTGAGATAGCGTGCAGGTTCCCGGCGTTGACTGCCATGCAGTCAGAACTTGTTTTGAGTTATTGTCGAACGACGCTCCTTGAGAGATATCGCTCGCTAAATCCACCATCGTCCAACTACTTCGATACCCCCAGACTGTGGCGTCTATCCGTTCTAGATCACAGCGGCTTAGCAAAGAATTTTGATTATTTAGTGGATGGCTCGCAAATAGAGACCGCACTTTATTCCGCGAACCCTCCCGCGTGGGTCACAGAAATTTCTATATTCAAATTTTATTCAGCGATAACGGAAGGCGAAGCACTAACCTCACTCTATGTGCGAATAAGCGGCGGATTAGAGGAAGTGGTTGACGACCCCTTGGTCAGGTCCCTATACACGGGTGTCTTTGGGGCCTACCAGGCTTTCCAGTTGAAGGTGCTTAAGGGGGGGGGGGGGGGGGTGAAAAAAT
>JAYSTF010000133.1:0-2959 GCA_043720065.1 Pseudobdellovibrionaceae bacterium
GCCTCTTGAGAAAACATTTGCTCGTGCTTGCGAGCTAGCGCAAACAAAGCGGCTGCCGCGAATGTCGCACCTAAAGAAACAAAATATGTTGCGGGAGAATGATGTTCGATCCCAAGCAAAATGGCAGCCGATGCGCCGAACGCGGCGACCTGAGCTAAGCTTAAATCTACAAAAATCACACCCCGAGCTAATACGTGCAGGCCAAGATAACAGTGAATGCCGGCTAGAATAACGCACATTACGAACGGCGCTGCCAAAAACGATAAGGCTTCGCTCATTTGCTCCCCTCAACCGCTTTGATTAAAACTTCGTAGAGATCGTCCATTGTTTTAACTTTGGGCGCGCCATCAACCGCAACGGGAACTACCACGGCACGAACTTTAGGGGCTTCCTGCTGGATCTTTTTTGTCACCGTCGGATCAAAAAAGTTTTCGACTAGGATCAAGGGAACTTTTTGGTCCCGAATAATACGAATAACTTCGATCGTGTGCCCGCTCGTAGGAGGAATGCCGGGCTTGGGTTCCAAAATCGCGGGGTTCGCAAGATTAAACCGCTGCAAAAAATAACCGAGCGTCTTGTGGTATGTGACTACCGAAGCGACTCCAGATTTAGTAACTCTATCCGACCAAGTTTTTACTTTCGCGGCCATCCGTTCTTCGAACGTCTTCGCGTTCGCAAAAAACTCTGGCGCATGAGCAGTATCAAGCTCCCCTAACCTTTTAGCGATTAATTTCGCCACTTGTCCGGCGCGGATAGGATCTAACGTTACATGGGGATTCCCCAAGGGATGCACATCCCCTTGAGCACGCGAAACGGCACTCTTTGCAACTTCGATGGGATCACATTCTGGGCCCACTTCTAAATAGCCTCGCTGACCTGAATTAATTTTTGGATTTCGGCTGCCGGAAATAATCGTCGGCAACCAGCCTTGCTCCAATTCAAGACCAACTGCGATCAATAGGTCCGCTTTATTTGCTTTCACCATGAAAGAGGGCTTCGCCTCAATAAAATGGGGGTCTTGAGTTCCTTTGGCGATGCTTTCCACAGCGATGAACTCCCCGCCAACTTCAGTCGTGATAGCGCGAAGATCGGTCGTGGTTGTGAGCACTTTCAATTTCGCCAGGGCCGGAGGAGAAAATAAAATTAAAGCCGCAAAAAAACAATTCTGTTTCACGTGGCCACTCCTAATAACTGTGCGCGGGATGCGCGCCGATAGCGACAATGTACTGCAGTGAAATCGTCTGGTCGGCTGAGTCGTCTTGATGATCTCGGAGGCGATCGAATTGTAGTCTTAAGCCGGAAAATTCGGTCGGAAACAAACCGAGCAGAACGCTTTGCTTGTCCACGACTGAAATCGCATCAGAGTGAGGCAAGCCAAAATATTCATATCGTCCTTGTACCCACCACCTTTGCGCGAACTGATATTGCACCCAAGTCGCCAAACCGCCCAAATTTTCAATTGGCTTTGCACTAGCGTCGACAAGGCCCGGCCGTCGCCCCTGAAGATATTCCGTCGACCAAACAAATGCTCTGTATTTACCGCCTTCTGCTGGTCGCCACTTAAGCGTAAAATCGGCAGCGAAAACGGAAGACAGTCGTTCATACTGATTTTGGCCCAATGAGCCGGATAGCCCCAGCTCTATCGTCAAATCGTCAGACCAGTCCCACAGATTTCTTAAAGCAAGGAGGCCCGCCTGATTTCCTGAGTGAAGACTGCCATAAAGCGCATCATTGCCAGCATCAAACGCTTGCAGAGTGACTTCAGAAAACCAAGGCAATGGGATCAATGCATTAATGCCAACTCCCTCCTCATTGAGGCCCTCATCCCCCAAGAGCTCCTGATGAATTAATGGCGCATCAACAAAGGGCAAAGCGTGGGTGTGAAGTGTGTTTTGCTTCCCCAGAGCCATCTTAAACTTGCCCGCGCGAATTGTAGCATGCGGAATGGAAATGGTTTCCACATAGGCATCTTCAGGCTCAGCGACATATTCCGGCGCGCCAGCTTCCTGCACGATTGCAAGCGTAATGAACGCCCGGAGATAGGCATCGACATCTGCGGTGAAAACAATCTCCGCCTCTTGCAGGGCAAATCCATTATGGGGAACAACGTTTCGATCATCAGAAACCGCAGAACCGCGCCGATAAATGCCAAGGAGATTGGCGCCGATTTTGGGTGTGGTAAGTTTTAATTCTTGCTGGGCAGATGCGGAAAAAGAAAATAAAAGACTCAATAAGAATGTCATCGATAAATCCTCAAAAATTAAACTTAAATATTGATTTGGTGTTTATGCTATGGACGACCTTGAATTGCAACTCTGATGGACTTACGCTTTAAATACACTTCCAGGGGCGGAAATAAGTTGCATCGTTTTATACTCACAACAGTTTGCGCTGGTCTAGTTGCCCTAAGTCCCCGGTATGACTTCGCAGATTCTAAACCGAGCAAGGTTTCCTGGACCCCTCCGAAAAGTTACAATATGGGCGATGCAGTTATAGTTCCCGCTCTCGAAGGAGTGAAGTCTGTTTGGTTGGGCGCCCGCCCAATGACGTATGTGCCAACCAAAAAAGTTTGGTTAGGAGTAGCGCCTTTTGGAAATGTCGGACTCGTTTTTCATTTAGGGAAACGGGCGACGGCCGAAATGGTAATCCCAGTGCATGCGCCGCCAATTAAATCGGCCTCTGATCTGCACATTCCAAAAAAAGTTTGGCAAAAAGTAATGGACGGCCAAGAGGAGCAACGTGCGCAAGACCGAAAAATTTTAAGAAAAGTTCTTAATGAATTCAAAGGAACGTTACGGACGGTTTGTTGGAAACCTCCAGTCAGAGGCTCGGTCACCTCAAAGTTCGCAAGTCCGCGCCGACTCCAGGATGGGCAAACGTATCATCATAGTGGTCAAGACCATCGCGCGGCGGTTGGCACAAATGTTCGCGCCATGGGCGATGGCCGAGTGGTTTACGC
>JAYSTF010000134.1:0-22805 GCA_043720065.1 Pseudobdellovibrionaceae bacterium
AAGACCCAAGCCTCTGTCCGATCCACTTAGAGTCAGCCCGAGACCCCTTCCAACCAATGTAATCGTTGGGTGGGAGGGGTCTCGGGCGATCAGACTCGATCAGTGGAGGCAGAGGCTTGGGGCATTTTCTCTTTTGTTTCTCAAGAGTTAATCGCATCAAGCAGCCTCAGATTTTTTGCCGACTTCAACGATCAGTCGCTGATCGCTAGGGTGATCGACATTTGTCCGCGAGATTTCCGGCGGATTGATCTTCCACCATTCAGAGATCTTGACCTCGCGTTGAACTCCTCGGACGGTCGCAGTCATGGGTTCACTGATAAAAGAATCGATTTCGGAGACGCACAAAGTCTTAGCTGTAGTCGTATAGCTACCGAAGTTTTGATTAAACGCCGTCCACTCCTCGAGCATTCGGTCACCCATCGAACGGCTTGGAACCAAATACCAAATGGCAAAGATTCCCTCCATCTTGCGGTAACGTTTAAACAGTTCCAAGTACCGTTGCCGGTTTTTGAAAGTCAGTTCTAGCTCGAGCGCAAAGACTTCAGCGCGTTCGCCGATCATCACCGGAATCAAAGCGTCAGGTACTACGATCCGTTTATTGCGGTCACCGTACTTTGAGTTTTGATCCCTAGCTCGGCGTCGTAACTGACTTTCAGTGATCAGATTCTTTCCTAGGCCGATCGAATCCAACACCATCCTGACTTGAGTTAGAGTAACGTCGTGCTCAAGCGTGAGGCGATTTTTATAGAGATCGTTTTCGGCAAAACCCATTCGCTCTTTCCCTTTGAGTCCAAGCAGCCAGGTATAGGAGTGATCGAGCATGGGACCAATACGTCTGATCATTTTCGCTTTCTCCAGCTCGCGCATTCTCCTGAAATAGTTGGTCTCAGGAATTTCCGAGAACACTGTTTTGCGAATTTGCCTAGATGACATGACCTCATACCGAGCGAGCATTTCGAAAAGCCGTTTGTCGCGGTCAGAAATTCTGATCATTCGAATCCTCCTAATTTGATTTCGCTAAGCGCTTTCTCGATGGCGGCTTTTTCATCGCGTGGCCCGGTTCGTTCGACCTCGACTCTTCTGCGCCATTCCTCGTGGTCTCGTTTTGCATGCTCCTGACGTTCAATGTCTGAGGCTTCTTTGGCTCTAACCTGAGCGCTGTAGATAGCTTGATCTCGCACATTTCTTTCATTCGCGAGCCGCCGTTGTTCCTGCTCATCGCTCTCATTTCTGATCTCGGCATTCAGCTGCTGGGCCGCTTGAATCAAATAGATGGCGAGCCAAATGCCTCCGGCGCAAATCGCGATCTTGAAAATAAGCATCACGAGCCAAACAACTTGGCCGGTCAAAACGTAGAGCCAGTTCCCTCGGAAGCCGGGATCAGTTTTCATCATGAGATGGATCAGAATCGCTGAACCTACGAGGTATGCGATCACGAAGAAAAATCGTTTTATTAAAATGTCAGCCATAAGATTCACCTCCTTCGTTTTTTGAATTCCCTATGCCTCTATAGTCAAAAATTAGGCCACCATGCCGCGAACGCGATTTTTGCTAGGGAAATACATTTTTCAAGTCGAACGGGTTTGATCTCAGTTCATCGAGAAAGTCGGAGTTTCGTTCGTAATTGCAATCGCGCGACCGCGTCGAAATCGCCTAAGTCGTTAGATCTCGATATGATTTTTCAATTGTTCGTCGCGTTCGATTTCAAAAACAGGCGTTCGGAAATCCAATCACTCATGATTCAGGAAACTTCGCCCAAACTATCGATCAGTCGGTTTCGAAGGTGTGGCTGAAAAGAGCCAGCTTCAGATCGAATTTAACGAGCGGAATTTGGAAAAGTTAAATCAATTAAGCCATTTGAATCTATAGGAATTTTTCTGGCTCAAATAAACCAGCTTCGGCTCAAAAGAGCCATGGCGATAGTCCGCGATGGTGGCGACAAGCCGCCACCCAGGTTTCCGCGATTTTCGAACAGCAATGATGTCGCCATTTGAGCCGAGCCAGGACCAAGATAGCTACTTTGGAGTGGCCATCGGTTACGGATGTTGGTATGCAGTGCCCTTGGAGGATATATGCAAAAAGTTTATTCGCTCGTAGTGGGCGTGATTTTGGCGTCGGCCGTCTCGGGTTGCGCGAAAAGCGATGATAATAGAAATAATCCAACGGTAACACCGCAAACCGAAAAACCGATGGTGGTTGATTTGTCGGGCAAATCGCTCGATGAAGTTCTTAAAATTAAATACAACAAAGCGGAGTTAAAGTGCGCGTTGTGGACGCAAAGAAGTCAGCAACTGGATATCACCGGATCACCTACGGATTCAGTTTCGCTGGATTTAAAAAGTAATCCAACTGTGCCTGCGACATTGACCTTGAAGGGACAAATCCAGGATCACGGTACTGAAATTCAACTTGCGGTGAGTTCTCTGGCGATGTGGGGAACGCTCCATCACACCGACACGGAGGGGACGGTTTATCTGGCGAGCTATACACCGTACGCGAAGATTGATTACACACTGACCTCTTCGACAGTATTTGGAGTAGGTCAATCCTCTAGCGGAAATGGCTTTGGAAGCCGTAGCGTAAATGAGAAAATTGTTGATATGACTTTAAACCAATCCGTTTCGTCGGCACCAACAGCAGAAAATGGGGTTGTTCTCAATCAGGGCGCATTCCGTGATTACGTCCAATGCGTTATTGAAACCGACATCAAGCCGGAATATCAGGATCAATTTAAAGTCCAACCTCGCAAATAGTTGCTTTGCCCAGGTCCTGAAGGGCAAGCCCTCATCGGAAGTGTCGGTAGCTATCGTTAGCTTGCTTTCGAGTAAAAGAAACCGAACTCAAAGTGCGCGCCACAAGCCGCCGCAATGCGTGCCAGAAGCGGAATTGACGGGACTCTCTTGTCAGTTCCGCCCTCAAGGCGTGCGATCACACTCTGCGTAGTTCCGATCCGTTTCGCGAGCTGAGCCTGCGTAAGATCCGCTTTCATGCGGGCGGTTCGAACGGCATGAGCAATTTCGGTCTTAGATTTTTCCTCTTCGAATTGGATGCGAACTTCTTGGTCTTTCAAGAGCTTTTGAAAGAAGGGCTTCGCTGACTTGAAGTGCTTTTTTGTTTTCATAATCCTAGAACCTCTTTCATTCGTTTTTCGGCGATGTCTAAATCGCCTGATGGTGTTTTCTGAGTCTTCTTTTTAAAGGAATGAAGCCAAACCATCGTGTCGGCCTCAACTACCACATACGCAATTCTGTAGCCGCCGCTCGGCGTGTTGAATTTCACTTCCCAAAGCTTTCCTCTGAGCTGGCGAAACTGAACCCTAGGGCAGCCCAGACCGTATTTCTCAATACCATCGAACACGTCAGCAAAGCGCGCTTGATCTGCTTTTGGCAGATCCTTGATGAAATCCTCTAAAGGACTTCTGCCGGATGTAGTTTCGTAGAAAGCAACCCTCACAAGGCTAAGTATAGCCAAATGGCTATACTAGTGCAAGTTATTTCTCGTGGCCGGAATTCTGGCGCACGAATGATTCGCTAGAGCCGACAGCCTTGGCCACCTGCGGCCAGCTCTTAAATTTTCGATAGAGGTATTTTAGTTCGGTCCCGATAAGCGATTTAGCTTCCGGATATGCTTCCATCTCGAATATGAAAGTCGTGACGGTGCCAGGGTGTTCGTCTACTTGTTCGACCTGCGCACCAAATGTCAAAGTATTCGAACCATAACTTTTAAAATCTGATGCAGAGTTACCCTGAGAGGGGCGGGAGCCCGCCTCGCTTGAGGCTAGCTCCCTTTTGTAATGGTCTTCATCCACGATAAAGTGAATTCGCACGGTTTCGGTAGTGACTTCCACTTTTCGTATGAACTTTTGAATGGCCTGCTTTTTCTCTGGAACGGTCATGCCTTCTCTTAGGAATCGCTTGTAGTGAGACGCAAAAGATTCAAATGATTCCAGGCCGACTATTCGGTATTTTGAGTATCCTCCGTTTGACAGTTCTAGAAGACCCTCCTCATGATCCTTCTTTAGAGTTTCGAGACGTGCCATCTGCTTAAAAAGCGGTTCAGCAGAGACTCTCCTAGGCAATTCCGCGATTCGCTCGGCCAATCCGTCTAGCTGACTCGTTAGGCCGCTAATTTTGGCTCGCAAGCGTTCCTGCTCTTTTCGAGTAGGGTTCGCTTGGTGATGTTTCCGGACGCGTTCCAATATGTCGACAAGAAAAGCTTTGTTACTCAAAAGTAACTTAAATTTTTCCCAAACGAGCGGCTCCAGCTTTTTAGCGGGGACTCTAATGGGTTCGCAGCGAAAGATTTTCTTCGATAAGGTTGAATCGCGTTTTGTGGCCCAAGCGTGTTCGTAGTATCCAACCTTGCCACCATTCCCAGTCGCAGATTTTCCTGGCATATGGCTTCGGCAAGCTTGGCAATGGACAGTTCCAGATAGAATGTAGGGCATTCTACCGTCCTTCCACGGTTTGAGGCGATGACGGTTCTTATCCAGTAATTTCCCAGCGCGAATGAAAGTTGATTCATCGATTATGGCTGGCCATACAGCTTTAGTTTCCCTTTGCTCGCCTTTTACGGTGTAAACTTTAACCCCCAGATAAGATTTATTGCGGAGCAGAGCCTGAAGATTGTCGACAGTAAAATGTCCAAGCCTCGCGTGACTGCCGCCACCCTCACTTGTTCGCTTTACCGTAAAACCATGGTCGTTGAGCCATTTAGCAGCATGGGAAAGTGCACCTTCGCGCAAGAAAGCGGTAAATGCCGCCTTAACCGCTTCCGCCATTTTCGATCCAGACTTTATATAAACGAATTGGCTTTTAGGTTACCGGAGTTCCGGTCAAGCAAGCCGGCTCGGGAGCCTCGGGTCAGGAAAGCGTGCGATTTAACTGGGACGAATGCGGGCACAACTTAGGCCAGCACAAAGCGGCTGACCTATTGAGCGTGAATGAAGTGGATTTGGTTCACAAATTCAAAGTTACATCTTTGGAAGATGTTTGGGTGAGTTTAAGGTTTTTGTTAATCGCAGACTATGGGGAGAAACTGCGCTCTCTATTCCAACTAATTTAAGTTGATTTATCCAATCATTAAATTGCTTAAGCGGTTCAAGGCGCGAGATTTGGACCAGAATTGTTCCATCTTCATTCAGCAAATTCCACGCTCGATCCAAAATTGCGTTTCCGATACCAAGGAAAGCCTGTCGGCCTTTTGGAAAATTAGAGGCCTGCGTATACATCCAGTGGTACGAACCGGCCGGTCTTAGGGTGATCAGATCAAAACCCTTAATATTGCGTGAGCGCATGCTAACCGAAATGGATTGCCAAGTTGAGGATTTAAAAATGTCTCCAGTAATTTCAGCCCATTGTGCGACGGGATAGGGCGCCACAATTACGGCAGGATCTAGGGGTTGAAAACGAACCCCGGTCAATGAATCAAAAATATCTGGTGCGTTAGAAAAAACAGCAGATCCAAAAAGATCTAAAACGTGGGTGCTTCTTCCCGTTGCTCTACGATTACTAGAGAATTGCTCAATTGTTTGCCCATCCAGAACTGGCATAAATTGAGAGTTGTAAGAGACTGGATCATCATGGGTATAAGTGCCATCAATCGGGTAGCGCTCGAAATTCCCTGAACTAGCGGTATAATTTGAACTCCTGATTGCTAGTAGAATGCGGCGGCTGGGTGCAACCCCGATTTTTAATTGACTCTCGCACTCACTTCCTTTTTTTAAACGTGTTCGTTGGTCAGCATATTCGGTCGAATGGGCGTAGGCGGTGCCACTAATAAAAAAAATTAAAGTTCCAATAAAAAAGCAGGACTTGTTCATCTTTGAAGTTTATCAAAAGTAGAATCAAATTGCCTCTGCAATTAAACTGACACTGTGACAATTTTCGGCGCTTCAAAACCCAATCTCTATGAAGCCCGCTTAAACCAATTGAGACCTGCCCTTTGGACCCAGATTGGCGGGCGCGCACGAAAGCTCGCGTTCCTGATACTAGATCCCTGTCGCTTAAGGGCTCTCGGTAACGATTGCCGGCCCAAAAACCCACCCTAAGCCATATGGAACCGCGCCCAACAATGCTTGGCGTCTTCCTGCACACTTTAAATGGCGCTGGCGAGCTTCGAAGCCATTTAAAAGATGCTCGGAGGCCTCGTTAGTAGGATTTGGTTTATGGACAATCTGAAAGTCCAAAGAAATTAATTTCTGCTTAGTAGTTAAATCCAAGGATACTTCGATTTCCTTACACCATGTCCTGAAGTTACTTTGATGTAACTGACTTCAAATTTTCAGGTCGGCAATCTTTAAATGCAGCCTTTTCCCCTTTGCTCTCTAGCGCCGTTTGGCAACTGGCGGGAATCGACCCATTTCTGCTGCTTGGGAACAGTTTGAAATCGCCTTTAAGCCTGATACGAAATTTAAAGTAATCGATAAATTTGCAACAAGCGACGGTTGGCTTTTCGAGCTCGAAGAAATTGCTGGCAAATAGTGACCATTAACCCCTAGTGCGGGTAGCGCTCTTCGGCCATCAACACAGGCGGGCTGACGGCCGTTAAATTTTTTAAACCGCTTTAGGCCGCGCTGGTTGTAAATTTGATCTTGGCGTAAACGCCGATCGCAGCAAGAATCCGTAACATCAAGTCGGTAGAGATGTCCTTGGAGTTGCGGTTTATTAGCGCTGTGATGCGGGTTCTTGAGGTTTTTGCAAGCCTGGCGACTTCGGCATGAGTTAGGCCCTTCTTTTTCACTACCTCGATAATCTTGTCGTTCAAATCACTGCGGATCTCAATTTCAAGTCCATCTGCGGGACTTAATCCAAGAGCTTTCGCAAGTTCCCTGGCATTGCGGGCGACAGTGGCTTTAGACTTTTTCATCGATCAACTCCTTGAGCCGTCGTTGGCCCATTTCGATTTCATGTTTCGGTGTTTTCTGCGCCTTTTTCTGAAAGGCATGGAACACCAACACCGCATCTTGAAGCCTCGTGTAATAGAAAACTCGGTACGCTCCAAAGCTATCCTTAACCCTAAGCTCCTCAACACCCTTTCCCACCGATGGCATTGGTTTGGACAGTGGCATCGATAGTTTATGCCCTTTCTGCAAATCAAAGATGGCCTTCCCAAGCTCTCGGCGAACCTCTTCGGGAAAGTCTTGAAGTGCCAATCGGGCTTTGGGATGGAAAACAGCTGGCTTCACAGTGTGTGAATGTCCCACATCTGGGACATTATGTCAAGATTACAAAAAAGGATCGTGAGTCCTGGTGAGAAAGGGCTTTTATTTCAGGACAAAAGGCGAATTTAGTAGAGGTAAAAGGCGTCTTAAGGTGAGGAGCGAGGCGAAAATTTTTTGCCGTTGGCTTTGCCGCTCGCGGCAATTCAAATGGCAAAAGAGTGGCAAAAATATTTGAGTTAACTCCGCACAATCGCTCAACATCGATCTTGGGGAGTCGCTTTCCGACCCCTTACTCAATTGCTGACCCCTCCCCCTCAACAAGTTGATGGAGAGGGGTCAGCAATTGAGTAAGGGGTCTCCAGGCGAGTCGGAGGATGGTGAGGAGCGATTGGTTAGATGTCATATAGTGGTCCTTGTGTAGGTTTTTTGTTGGGCGGTTTGGCGGGCGAAAGCTTCAGAGGAGCCGATGAGAGCAGCGATCTGTTTATAGCTCTTGAGGCGCTTATAAATGACCCGTAGCTCGGTGCTGGAAAGAATCTTGGCTTCGAGGTAGGCCTCCAGCTCGCAATAAAGTCGAGCGCGACCGCGGCTTGGGTGTTCGCCTACTTGTTCGACTTGCGCACCAAATTCCTTCTATATTCCATCACTTGAACATTTTCAGATTTCTTGGTCATCGCGCTTTTAGATTCGCAAAAACACCTTTGTCCCACCAATTTCCCACCACTCGAAAACGGTAATCCAAAAAGTCCTGTGCAAGTCCTGTGCGGTGTTCGCTGGTCATTTGGCAATCGAGACCAAATTTGCTTTTGTCGGTCCAAACGAAACGACCTTTGCTTTTGACTCCAAAAGTCCAGGTGTCAGATGCGCATACTTTTGAGTCATCTGCGGAGTGCTGTGCCCAAGCAGCATTTGCATCTCCGCAATTCCACCGCGGCTGACAGGTGAAAAAAATCGCTGATCGGATACAATCCTCTTCTTTACGGAGGTAAAATTATGAAAGCACTTCTTTCGATACTTGTCATAGTCGGTTCGTCTCATGCAGCAAACGCGCAAGTGGCTGATGGCGTATATAAAGTCGCCGGGTTGTCTTGCGCAAGCGGTGCCCCAGTTAACGCTGGATCGTCGAATGCCGCGATTGCCGCTGGAACTTTCCTGAATCTGAATCAAGGCAACGTAGCGATCACCATTAAAATGGGAGGCGGATGCGAGATCAATTTCAAAGGGTCTTTTTCAGTCGCTGGCAATACTCTAAAGAAGTCGGCTTTAGTTGCGTCGGCGACGCCTCAGTGCGGGCAACTGAACTTAGAAGCTGCCCCAGCGGGAACAGCAACCTATAGCTCGACCGCCGATACGTTGACCGTTACTGAAAAAGTCGACACCCAAGACGCAAACGGCCAGTGCAATAAAGGCGACAGTTCGGTAGTAGTTTACAAAAAGATTTTGTAAGTCGGCTTCAAGACTTAGATCAACTGGCCTTCGAATAAAAGAAACCGAACTCAAAATGCGCACCACAGGCCGCCGCAATACGGGCCAGAAGCGGAATTGATGGGACTCGCTTGTCAGTTCCACCTTCAAGGCGTGCGATCACACTTTGCGTGGTTCCGATTTTCTTCGCCAGCTGCGCTTGTGTGAGATCCGCTTTCATGCGCGCCGTCCGAACGGCTTGAGCAATTTCGGTTTTAGATTTTTCCTCTTCGAATTGAATGCGAACTTCTTGGTCTTTCAAGAGCTTTTGAAAGAAGGGCTTCGCTGATCTGAAGTGCTTTTTAGTTTTCATAATCCCAGAACCTCTTTCATTCGTTTTTCGGCAATTTCGAGATCGCCCGATGGTGTTTTCTGAGTCTTCTTTTTAAAGGCGTGAAGCCAAACCATCGTGTCGGCCTCAACAACCACATACGCAATTCTATAGCCGCCGCTCGGCGTGTTGAATTTCACTTCCCAAAGTTTTCCTCTGAGCTGGCGAAACTGAACCCTCGGACAACCCAAACCGTATTTCTCAATACCATCGAACACGTCAGCAAAGCGCGCTTGGTCCGCCTTAGGTAGATCCTTGATGAAATCCTCTAAAGGACTTCTGCCGGATGTAGTTTCGTAGAAAGCAACCTTCACAAGACTAAGTATAGCCAAATGGCTATACAATAGCAACCTATTTCTTGCGGCGCGAATTCTGCCGTACGAATGATTCGCTAGAGCCCACAGCCTTGGCCACCTGCGGCCAGCTCTTAAATTTTCGATAGAGTGCTTTTATCTCGGTGCCAATAAGCGATTTAGCTTCCGGAAATGCTTCCATCTCGAATATGAAAGTCGTGACGGTGCCAGGGTGTTCGCCTACTTGTTCGACCTGCGCACCAACCTACTACAAGAATTCATGAATTTACGAATTCGAGAATTCATGAATTCAGCAGAGCTTCCGTTTTTTCTACCGGTTCCCCACCAATTTCCCACCACTCCAAAAATCCAGGTGTCAGATGCGCATACTTTTGAGTCATCTGCGGAGTGCTGTGCCCAAGCAGCATTTGCATCTCCGCAATTCCACCGCCGTTCATCACGTAGTGACTGGCGTAGGTGTGACGCATGTCATGTATCCGTATCTTTTTAACTTGGGCTTTGAAGCAGAGTCGCCGATGGATCCGTCTAATCTAAAACTTTTCCTTTAGCATTGACGACAATCTGACCCGAAGCGACTTCGTAAATTTTCGATATCTGAATTCGCCGTTGTGGCAGATTCACATCAGACCACCTAAGGCCCAGAATCTCGCCGATGCGTGCCCCCGTGTTGAGTGGAGGCGGTGTTGATGTGGAAATCAGAGTAATTGATGTGAGAAGGTTCAGAGTTACGGTCGGAAATGAAATTGTTAGAGGCGATGTATTGCCGTCAAATCCATTTGAACGTGGCGCGAGAGGCGGACAGGATCAAGAGGGCTCAGGAGTGGGCTTATGCATGGCTCAACTAGTGGCTCGTCAGCATGACACCCAAATTGTATATAGAAGGAACCGGCTTCAAGAGTATGACCGAGTAGAATTTGAATTTGTAATGACATCAGTCGACTAACCGGCCTTTAGAGGTTTAGGAAGATGCTTCACTCGGCGGCTAGCTTCATAGAGGTCTATGGCCTTTTGCGCATTTAACCAGAAGTCCGCCGATGTTTTAAAGGTTGCGCCCAGTTTCAAGGCCATAACAGCAGTCACGGCCGTGCGACCATTGACAATGCGATTGATGACCTTGAGGTCGCACTTTATATGATCTGCAAGCTGCTTTTGGGTCATGTGAAGGGGAGTCAAAAATTCCTCTTTGAGGATTTCTCCAGGGGACGTTGGCTTTCTCTTCGTTTCTTTCATCGGTCATCTCCTCTAGGAATGATAATCACAAATTATTACGTCCAGGGCGCCTGCCGGACTCCATCTGAAAACCACTCGCCATTGATCATTGATGCGTATGCAATGAAAACCCGCGAGATCACCTTTTAATGATTCTAGCCTGTTCCCAGGAGGTGACTCCAAGTCACTCAAGAGAGCAGCATAATGGATCAAATCAAGCTTTCGACTAGCCACGCTTTTTACATTGGCCCAGCCATTTCCAGAGTATACCCTAATAAGGTATACCTTGGAAAGGTATAATTATATAGTCTTTAGAAATGTCCCACCACGAAATTTCCCACCAATATCCCACCACAGTATCCACTTCGAACGCCAACAACAGCTGGTGTAGTTACTCAAGGCTTACGATGCCAGACGATTTAATTACGGTCTACAGCACCAGACGAAGTGGATACTACTGGCCCGAACTTATAGCCGTGGTCGCAAGTTCCAGCCGGGGCCGCCCTGTGCAAAAGGGCGGATTCTTTCATCACCCACCAGAATGGAAGACGGCACAAGCGTGGGCGATACGGAAATCGATGCCATCCTGGGGTCGCTCCTGTTGGGTCAGCCACAGCTCAATCTTGCAACCGACCGTCCGCCGCGGCTGGATTCGAAGCGCAGTATGCCGCGGTCGGCCCGAGGGCACTTTCGTTCACGGTGTGATCTCAAGAGCCACGTGTCACGGAACGCAGAGGCTTCTGGTCGGGGCTAGCTCTCCGGTAACGCCTTACTGAATCGACCCGCCAGGCGCTTTCACGCGCTAGGCTCAGGAGAACCGCTCTGACCCCACAACGTAGGGTTTCTAGAAGGCGGATCCCTGTTTACCAACTAGTCAGGGATGCGACGTTTTTTGTCGATACAACAAAAGCGTAATGAATAACTGCGCATAATTATGAGTCAAGCGGGCATAGCCATTGCACCATTGATAACTATGGCTCTAATGAGACTTCTGTTACTTTTAATGATCCTGGGTGAGATCTCAGTCACGGCATATGGTAGTACCGAGACCGACTGCCTGGTTTCATCCCGTTTTTTGAAAACCTATAACTGTGCCCGCTTCAATCTTTCATCGTATGAGACTGATGTTTTGAACAGTAAGGTTAGTGAGCCTGTAGACATAACCCGTGTTGGTGACCACTTCCCCGCGTTGCGTCCGTCCCAGACCACCCAAGGAATATATAAGTTTAGCCGAGCAATGTGGAAATGGACAGGTGATGAAAATCGGAGATCAGCAAGCACTTTTGTTTTTGAGTTCCCAATTAGCTCAACGGAATATCATCAAATTCAAGTCATAATGGAGCCAGGTTATGCACAATATATTGGTTTTTCCGACGAAGAATATGCTGCGAGACTTGTAAAGTCCCTTCCGTTCAAGACTGTAAAGGCCACCCGAACTATTGAGCTCACTCCAATTCCAAGAGAGCCAACGCGGGGCTCTGAAAATACCTACTCGTCAGCGAAAGGTATGGTTGATTTCAGCGGTACGATCTTTCAGTATTCAGTTCTCCCTTCGGGACGAGATACAACAGACTTGAAAAATCTAATGCATGAGCATGGTCACAGCCTTGCGGTCTACATTTTTGGAAGTGCTTTCTGTCCGCCATTTTGGCAAATGGTCATCACTTCCGACAGCAATAGATATGTGTCGACTTATGCACGACATTCCTTAGCCGAGGACTTTGCTGAGACATTGGTCGAATACTTTAATTCAATCGCTGGAACTGTGGACCCTTCGCTCCGGTCTAACTTTGATAATCGATTCCGAGCTTTTGACATTATTTATTCTGAACGCAAAGGCGGACTTGCTCAAAATGGCTTCTTTGACGTCATTGCGGCCAGTACGCTGCTTAAGGTTTCAAACTCATTTTCAACGGGCAAAAAATAATCCATTTCTACGCTTCTGGCTTCTGTTGGCCGTTGTATTCTGGCCCCTTAGGCGGAGCCACGCCCAGATGCATCCCATACGGAGCCGCCGGAGCGTCACAGTACCATGGCGGTCAGGAAACCATAGGTCGGCACCCCAGAAGGCTAGGAAGGCTGAACCCTAGAAGGTTGTTTGAACCATTTGATTCGTGACCACTATGGGCCAGTCGGTTATGTCCTTTCTCATGAGAACACTCTTTTTTTCTTTTTTACTGGTCCCCGCATTGGCCTCTGCCAGGAGCGGCGATCTACAAATTTCCGCCGAAGATTCAATTTCCAAAGAGGCCAAAAAAGTCCTCCTCGACCTTCTTAAAAAGTACGATTTGAAACGTTACATTTACACTAGAGAGATCGAAATCAAGCCGGGAGTGATCCCGCATAGTCATCCGGTCCTTACTCTTCAAGCAGATGAAAAAGACCGTCCGGATGAATTACTTGGAACCTTCATTCATGAGCAAATGCATTGGTACTGGATCGAAACAAGTCCCGGCAGGGATGTCGGGCCCCGAGTGGATTTTAAGAAAAAATATCCATCGGCACCATTTAAACTGCCGGAAGGATCTGGAGACGAATCTGGTACATACCAACACATGGGCGTTTGCTGGCTCGAATATCAAGGTCTCATTCGAACTATTGGGAAAGAACGAGCTATTAAAGTTTTATCCCAAAAGCACTATTATACCTGGATTTATAAAACGGTCCTCAGGGATGCGGATTTCATTGCGCAAGTTATGAAAAAGTATCGGATGGATAATCCTACCGGCTATTAATCACTACGTTTTTCTCGCGGACTGACCAGTATTGCGCTGGTCAGGGTGATTTTGCGCACCGCCGACGGCAGCAGTGCGGTCAAGAAAGCCCAGGCAGAGGTGAGATTGCTGGATTTACCACCAAAGGCCCCTTTGAAGTTGCCCCGTCGGCAAGGTCTCAAAACGTATTAGGGCCATTCTTACCCCCTTGACTTAAAGTATGATATATCATACAGTCATAAAATGCGATACGAGATCGTCAAAGCATTGGAATATTTGAAGTGGTTTGAGAGTCAACCGAGCAAGGACAGGCTTCAGATTGATGCTCGTCTTGATAGGCTTTCTATTGAGGGACACTTCGGCACTTGGCGATATCTGGGAGACAAGGTCTCTGAGCTGAAATTTAACAATGGGATTCGGCTTTATTTTGGGATTGTTAAACGAGAACACGAAATAATTTTGCTAGTACTTGGAGGAAATAAAAGTGGTCAAGAAAAAGACATCAAAAAAGCAAAAAAGCTCTTCCGCCGGGAGACCGGTGGCGATTGAAGTTTCGGCGAAGACTTTTGCCCGCATCTCTAAGCTCGATAAGCATGTGCCGGGCAAGTCCTTTGCGGATAAGCAAATGGTGGCCCGAGCCCTTGGCGAGGCCATCTTAAGCGGGGACGCGGATGTGGTTAAGGAAATCCTCGAAGGATTCGTGCGCGCCCAGAATGTGTCTAAAGTTGCCCATGAACATGGCTTCAGCCGGATACGGGTGTACCAGGCGCTTGAGAAGACGGGGAATCCAACCCTCGACACGATTTGCAAGATTGCGAGTGCCTTTGTTAAGGCGTCATAGAGGCATCGAAAAAATCCTGTGCAGATCATCTTACGATTTGCACGACGTTGTTCGTTGAGTGCGCTCGGCCAGCATCAAGTAGACAAGCATCTCAACTTATAGTCCGAGGCGCTCACGCAAATTCCTGAAGGTATCAACCGTTTGTCCAGGGAGTGAGCGCTGTTTTGCATCGCGCTCAAATTGAGTAAGTAGAGCGTCCACGGCGGCTCGTCCGTCTTTGGATTTGATGGCGTCAACTGGTGTTTGTCCCTTGAGAGCTGGCAGCGGGATGAGTGGCCAGGATTGCCAATGACCCTCGTTCATTTTAGAGATGTAAGATTGAGCTTCGGGCGAATTGTTTAACTCTTCGGTCTCTCGATCGCGCGCTTGCTCCTCGATAGTAGGTGCACGTTGTTTAAGCTGTTCAAGCGATTCGCGGAGATCTTTTACAACTGTTTTTTTCAAAATCCAGCCGGAGGGTAGCTGCTTTTTAAGTATGACTAAGAACTTATTTTTTCGCTCAAGTGAATTGACTTCGACTTTCATTTTCTTATTTTCAAGGCGGATGTGTCCCAAGACGGTATTGTCCCATGCCGGGCTACTTTTGTTGCCTTTTCTAAGCCAGGGAAATTCAAGCGATTTCATTCTGCCATCTTTGGCGTAGTCTGCGTCTTCGAGAAGTTCTTTTCTCGATGTATTGAAACACAATTTGTGAAGTGCCTCAAAGGTGTCTTCTATAGACTCAATACTAAAGGTCAATTCATGTGGCACCAAGAGGTCGCCATCGGTGTTCGTTAAGATGGGTGGTGCGGGGTTGTATAGTTCTTCATAAAAATCCCAGAATATCTTCAAGAGTTCGAGATCGTATTCACGTAGTACTACGGGGCTGATCAGGCCACTCTTGTCGCGAAATCTTTTGCGCTCATGGACAACGTTGACCTTGAATTTTGGCGGCATCAGAAATGGCGCCAAGCCATCAAACATGCAGACGTCACGAACCGTGATCACTTTGCCGAATAATAGGTCTCCGGTCTTCATAGATTTTGAACCCATTTTTTCGATGACGGTAAAGCGTTCCTCTGTAAGTAGGTCCTGAACTTTGACCCATTGGCCCGGATCGCTTTCGAGGACGTCATAGAAGCTGAAAGGTCGGCGCAAATTTTCTGCTAGGTCCTCCAGCTCCAAATCACCCAATCGACTTCCTAATTTGTGAATAAAGGCTTCGGCTGGCGTTAAATCAAATGAGAGATCTTCGCTAAGCTCCGTCTCGGTAGGATCTGGTGTCCAGTGATAAAACATCCAGGGCATGAACATTTGCATGAGGTCCATACTGGGATCAAAAGGTTCTTCATTGCGCCAAAGATTGAATTCGGCCCAGGCCTCTTCCCTATAAGTCAGAAAAGATGTCGTGGGTGCGGGCGGTTGCCGAGAATTAGGTGGGTAGTAGGTGGTTGATAGATGCCGAGCGCCAGTCTTCGCTTGAGGTATACGTCAAATTGACGTATAAAGAATTATGACGACAGTTGTCGCTTTTGAAAAGGTCATCAAAGAGCTGAGGCGGCTGCCGCATTTTATAGTCCGGAAGCTCAATAAGTGGGCCCGTGACGTTGAGAGGTTTGGCTTAGAAGAAGTGAGGAAAATTCCCGGCTATCATGACGAGCCTCTTCATGGCGGCCGAAAGGGGCAACGGTCTATTCGTTTATCAAAGGGATACCGGGCTATTTACGTGGAATACAATGAGGGAAGCGTAAGAATCGTTTCTATCGAGGAGGTCTCAAATCATGAGTACTAAAAAGCATTATACCGTAGCGGATTTGGAAAGAGAGTTTGGACCACTCACTTTTGGCAACACGCTTGAAGCATACCGGCTTGGTGAGGAAAAAAGCCAAAAGGACTTTGCAAAGAAATTAGGGATTACTCCTCAGAGCCTTTGTGATCTTGAAAAAGGTCGGCGGGTTCCGAGCGTTGAGCGAGCGGCCAAAATTGCAAAGAAGTTGGGTGAGCCCATCGAGACATGGGTTACGCTGGCCCTATCAGATATGATGAGAGAGGCGCATCTTGATCTGAAGGTAGAAGTTAAAAAAAAGGTCGCTGGGTTTTAGCTCTGGGCTAAGCGAAATTTTTTGCCACTAGTGTTGCCGCTCGCGGCAATTCAATTGGCAAAAGAAGTGGCAAAAATATTTTGGTTAACCCCGCGCAATCGCTCAACATCGATTTTCGGGAGTCGCCTTTGTCCTTCGCGAAGGAAGGGTAAGAGTAATTAGCGCGAGACCTGCGCATAAAAAGGAGAAAAAACAGTATGAAAAAGTCCTACGCAAAATCTCTGAAAGAGTATGACGCTCCATTTGAGCAGGTGACTGACCAATCTATGCGGGTGCTCGGTGGACATCCCACTAAGAAAAAATGGATCGAGGCCAAAAACCATCTTATTCACATTGAAAAAGCAGACAAATTAGATCCCCTGATAAATATAGCGATGGGCCCGACATCGGCTTTACTGCTGATGGTCTAACTTTGGGCCAATTTGCCACATAAAGCACGGCCCCTCGATTGCATCATAAATTACAAGACGTTTAAAAAAGTAGGTTTCACAACTTGAGCTCTACCCGAAGGGATATATTTTATGAATTTAAATAAGTTTTCAAAGAACAAAGCAGTGTCTGCAAGTGCTGTACTATTGGCGCTGCTGATTTCAGCTGCGGCAAGTGCCGAGGAAAAAGGCATGTCGGCGCATTCTGCAAATCACATGGCGGGCACACCGGAAATGAAAAACGACATGGCCGACATGCATCAGAAAATGGCTGAGTGTTTGAGAACAGAAAAATCGATGCAAGATTGTCACGGAGAAATGATGAAAAACTGCCAGGATGCAAAGGCTCCGGGTCATTGTTCTATGATGGAAAGTATGATGAACAAGGGCGGTATGAAACACGGAAAGATGAAACATAAGAAAGCAGACCCTTCAGTATCTAGATGACTTTCTTAACGATCTTTTGCCGTGGTCTACAAATGGTATTTGGTTTGGTAGCGAGGAGTTTAGCGTGCCAGAAGTTAATTTTAAAAAAGAAGTTTCAGGTGAAGTCGAAACCTGTGTTGCTAAGGTTACAGAAAAACTTAAGGAGCAAGGTTTTGGTGTCTTAAATCGCATAGATTTGCACACGAAAATTAAAGAAAAAATAAATAAAGATATCAGACCCACAGTTATACTTGGTGCCTGCAACCCACAACTTGCTTACGAAGCCTTTTTGGAAAATCCAGATGTGGCGAGCTTGCTTCCATGTAATGCGGTAATCCGTGATGTCGGTGAAGGACGAGTGAGTGTCGAGTTTGCCAAACCAACTTTTATGATGAAGATGCTTGATGACTCAAAGTTAGTCGAGCTAGCTCAAGAAGCAGACCGGCGACTTAGCGTTGCACTTTCTGAAATCTAGTGAATCAGAAAGTTGATGTCGCGATTTTAGGTGCGGGCACTGCGGGTCTTTCGGCTCTTGCAGAGGTAAGAAAAGCAAACAAAAGCTTTGTGATTATCGATCCTGGCCCGCTGGGGACGACTTGCGCTCGAACTGGTTGCATGCCTTCAAAAGTTCTAATTCAGGTCGCAAATGATTTTCATCGTCGCCAACTCCTTTCTCGTGAAGGAATTCTTGGCGGAGAAGCATTAACCGTCGATCGACCTAAAGTTTTAGAATATGTGCGGTCCCTTCGAGATCGCTTTGTATCAAGCGTGGTAAATGACTTTGATGACAGTCAAAAATATCTAATTTCTGAACGTGCGGAATTTATCGAGCCCAACGTGATTCGCGCTGGCAAATTTACTATTCAGGCAAACCGTACGATCATCGCAACCGGCTCGAGTCCTGTGCTTTTGCCGGAATGGAACGATTTTTCGCCGCATATTTTAACTTCAGACAATTTCTTTGAGCAAAGGGATCTTCCTTCAAAAATTTCGGTCATTGGTGTTGGCGCTATCGGGGCCGAGATCGGTCAGGCATTAGGGAGATTGGGAATTGAAGTGACGGCCTTCGGAATGAATCGAGCGCTGGGTGGATTGACCGATCCAGTTGTGCAAGAGGTAGCAATTAAAATTATGTCATCTGAAATGGATTTAAAGCTGGGTGCTCCGGCGCGACTGACTAGAAGCGAGGGCCGCTTCCAAATTGAATCAAATGGAAAAATAGTGTCTCCTGAGGCTGTTTTCGCGAGCGTCGGGCGTAAGCCCAACTTGGATCAACTTGGCCTTGAAAATACTGGCGCGAAATTTGATCGAAGAGGAGTTCCAGCTTACGACCCCACAACTATGCAGATTTCTGGGCTTGCTATGTTTCTGGCAGGCGATGTGGACTCAGAGCGACCACTCCTACATGAAGCGGCAGATGAGGGCCGAATTGCCGGCTATAACAGCGTCAACGAAGCGGTTCATTTTTGCCGCCGAACACCACTGAGCATCGCTTTCACTTCGCCAAACATTGCTCTTGTCGGTTCCACGTGTGCGCAGTTACTTAAAATAAACCCAGCTATAGGCGAAGTGCGGTTTGAGGGCCAAGGCCGATCTATCATTAAGCAAGAAAATGCTGGGGTCTTAAGGGTGTATGCCGATCCTCAAACGGGAGTACTCTTAGGAGCAGAAATGATTGCCCCAGAAGGGGAGCACCTAGCTCATTTGCTAGCGCTTGCAATTCAACGCAAATTAACGGTCTTTGAGCTTTTGCAAATGCCATTTTATCACCCGGTCGTTGCGGAAGGTTTACGAACTGCCTTGAAAGATCTCGGGCGTAAAATTAAGAATCGACCTTCTATTTCAGATATCGCTCTTTGTGAAAGTTCCGCTCTGACTTTGAGCTAAATAAGTTTCAATACTTGATCGATCAATACAAATGATCCAACAAATAAAACAAAGTATCCAAAGCTTTGTTTTAAAAGGTTCTCGTTCACTTGCGATCCGAATTTCTGACCAATGAGAATTCCGAGCACGCCAATCCCAGAAATAGTCTGCAGAAGTTTCCATTCGATTATGTGGGCTGATTGACTAATAACAAAACCAAACAATGAGTTTACAGCGATAATAGCGAGCGAAGTTCCCACAGCTATTTTCATTGGAATTTTAAGTAAAAGCACAAGCGCGGGTATAATCAAGAATCCTCCACCGGCTCCGACAAAGCCAGTCGTAATACCGACTAAAAAGCCTTTAAAGATGACTGCCGGAAAACCCACTGGAGCGTCGATCTCAGTGGATAATATTGTCGATCCTCCGGAAAGGATCATTGCCCGTGAGGCCATAATCATAAGAATTGCGAAACAGACCATAACCAACAGCGACTTTGTGAGAGCACTATCGTTGGAAGAAAATAAGACGTCAGGGATTCGCGGTAGAATAAATTTTCTGGCAGCAAAAACACCCGCGAAACTGGGAACCGCGAACAACACACCCGTTTTGTAATCAACGAGTTTATTTCGTGCACTTATTAGCGCTCCAAAAAGAGCCGTCATTCCTACAATGAAAAGTGAATCGGTCGTTGCGACAAGTGGATCTTTGGAAAAGAAGTAGACAAGGATTGGGACTGTTAAAATGGACCCACCACCACCAATGATACCCAGGGAAATTCCCATCAAGATAGCGGTAAGGTATCCTATGTATTCCAGTTGCTACCTCTTAAAGTTAAATTGACGATCCATCACTTTAAAACCAATCATTCCAATAATCATACTTGCGAAAAAAAGAGCGGGACGACCTTCAAGGCTCGCCAGAGACGTCAACGCGGGGCCGGGACAATAACCAGCTAGCGCCCATCCAACACCGAAAATGAAGGAGCCGATGACGAGCGGAAATGTAACATCTCCTTTCGGCGGCAAATGCCACTGGTCAGACAAACGAGGCAACTCTAGCATAAGAATCAATCTGTACGCCACCAAGTGAACGGCGATTGCACCAATCATGACAAAAACGAGCGAAGCATTCCAGTCTCCGAAGATATCTAAAAAGCCAAAAACCTTTTCCGGCTGAGTCATCCCGGAAATCCCAAGGCCTAAAGAGAAGAGGAGTCCGACAAATAACGCTGCGAATTTATTTTTCATTGATAAATATCCATACTTCTAAACAGGACAACGGCAAGAATCCCGGCAGCCATAAATGTAATAGTTGCGACTAAAGAACGAGAAGAGAATCTGCTAACTCCACAGACTCCATGACCGCTAGTGCAGCCGCTACCTAGTACGGTTCCAAACCCAACCAAGAAGCCTGCTACGACAAGCGTCCAGTTAGCTGTAGGCAAGGGTCCGCCAAATGCCTCGGGATTAAATAATTTTAGAACAAATCCACCAAGAAGCATTCCGGAAATGAAAAACCACCTCCAAGAAACATCGCCCTTTTTGAGTGAGATAGTTGCCCCGTAGATGATACCGCTGATTCCTGTGACTCTTCCGTTCAAGTAAAGCATAAGCGAGGCCGCTAGCCCAATGAGGGCACCGCCCAACAGCGGCATTATGTATTCAGTCACCATATCCCCTTTCTATTTCTGAACTGGAAACTTCATTTCATTCCACCGAAGCATTCCACCTTCAAGACATGAAACTTTCTCAAAACCTAAGTCGATTCCCAACTGCGCCGCTTCTGCCGAACGACTTCCAGAACGGCAGACAAAAACAATCTCTTCCGTTCGGCTATAGCCCTCTAGAAACGGCTTGAGACGTTCACCAGGAATGATGAGATGAGAGCCTTTAATGTGCCCCAGTTCGTCTGCGTATTCGTCGGAACTGCGGACGTCGATAATAAGTGATCTACCCAAACGATCCCGTAGTTCACGAGGAGAAATATTTCTGTAATTAACCGGAGCGTCCGCGCCCTTACTAATTGTGCCGCAAGAAATGTTGGCGGGTAGCGCTTCATCAATTTTTTTGGGATAAGGAAGCTTCAACTCAGACATAATTTGAATAAATTGTTCTTTGTTTTTTCCGCCGCCGACTCGCGGATTGTGCTTTATTTCCATCCCTATACTTGAAGAGGTGAAGCCTTTGTAGTCGTGAGCCGGATAAAGAATGGTCGCGAGAGGAAGCGTGAACAACTTTTTGTGAATGCTGTCATACAGAACAGAGGCGGATCCACTTTGAAAGTCGGTTCGTCCAGTTCCTCGAATGAGTAGGGCGTCACCTGAAAACACCATTCCTTCACAGTAAAAGCTTAAGGATGCGTCGGTATGCCCCGGGGTCTCAAATGTTCTAATTGTAAATTCACCGAATTTAATTTCGTCTCCTTCGGAAAGATTCAAGTCGGCGCAAAGCACATTTGCATTTTTGGGTACTGCAGTTTTGACTTCAAGTCGTTCCCGGATTTCTCCAGCGCCCGTCACATGATCAGCATGAATATGGGTATCTAGGACGTAGATCAGGTTAAGGCCAAGTTCTTCGATCAATTTAAGATCCCGATCAACGGTCTCAATAACTGTATCTATAAGAATAGCCTCTTTTGTCGTTTGGTCGGCCAAAAGATAAGTGAACGTCGAACTTTCAGCTTCATAAAGTTGTTGAAACATCAAATTTTTATTCAAAAGTCACCTCTACCTATTCAGCTTGCCGAACATGAACAATTATATTATAATGTTATAATATGAAAAGGCAAGCCTCTGTTTCAGTTCGTGACATGAAGGAGAACTGCAAAGCTGTTGCGCAAGTTTTGCGGGCACTCTCGCATCCTCAAAGACTTCTTTTGCTTTGCCATCTATCTAATGGCAAAAGAACTGTTGGGGAATTGGAGAAGTTGTGTGACTCCTCTCAGTCGTCGATCTCGCAATATTTAAAGCTGCTAAAACTCGAAAAAATGGTTACGTCTGAAAAGAGGGGCTTGTTTGTCTATTACGAAATTTGCGATATGAAGGTAAAACAACTGCTTGTCGAATTGCATAAAATATTCTGTTCTTAAACGTTAAGGCATAGAACTCAATTGACAATGGCGCCGAAAATTAAACTTTCGGTTACAGCTTTTGTCGAAAAGAAATCTCGGTGGTACTCGATTCGTTTATCCCGAAATTCAAAGTATTTTTCTACTGCCGCCTGCACATCCTGGTCGGCAGTTTTAATGAGATTGCCTAAAACGCTTAAATCATGTCTCAGCTCGTGACCCAGTGCTTTTCCCTCGCGAATGGCATGGGCACCTTTCTTGCGGAATGATGCCACCTCGATATTTTCGTGCTCATCAAGTGCAAGTGTGACGCCCAACTGATTAAGCGAAAGGTCCCGCTCCAATTCAAGTTTCGAGAGCTCTCGCTCAATTGATATGCGATGGAGTTCAAATTGTGCGGCATCAGCTGTCGTTGTTAGTCCTGCGCCGGCCCGTCTCTTCGCGGATTTGAAATTCAATTTATTTTTTCTCATGGCGTCATTTCGATTTGCAATCTGCTGGGTAAGTGCAACGACATTCCAATATGCGAGTCTAGCTTCCTTCAATTCGTTTTGGTGTTCCGATGACAAAAGCGTTTGAGCCAAGCTCAAGTTAGAATCTCGAATTTTGTCCTCAAGTTGATCCCGGCCACCTTTATAAAGATTTATTGCTGCCTCAAGATTCCAATACTCTTGCTCTTGAGTAGCATCAGATCCAGTCTTGAATTTCTCTTGACCAGCGGTTGCCGAAACTTGTGGAAAAAAGGATCGAGCTAGACGTCCGGTTCGATCCATTTGCGCTTTCAGATGAAGCTTCGCCGCTTCTGTAAGGCGCCAATGAAAAAGGGCATGGCGCGCCAATTAAAAACGGATCACTTTCACCGGCCCGGAGGGGCCAGGAGGATCCGAGATGTTGAATTGG
>JAYSTF010000135.1:0-22762 GCA_043720065.1 Pseudobdellovibrionaceae bacterium
GAACCACTTTGAGACACACGTTTACCGACCGATGTCCCCAGCGGGCCTTGGACGGTGCTCGCGCGCCTAAGTGTAGGGGCGAATTTTGCCAAACAAGTGATTCTGGTCAGAGTTTGGTTTCGGAAGAAAGAACCGTCTTACCTTTGCAATCGGATAAAACCATTTGAACAAAAATAATATTCTTCGGGAGGGAGATGCAGTCTGCTCGAAAAAACCAAAGGACTGGAGCATTTATCCATATTTGCTCTCTGGTCGGATTAGATGTTTAGGTTGTGGCGATGCCCTTTGCGGCAAGTCGGCCACTGGCGCGTCTACAAAAGTCCCATACTATGAGCACGCCAATGCGACGAAGCGACAAAGCGGTCTGTCGAAAAAGTTCTTTAGCTGTAAGCCGGTCAGGTTCTCCGCGAAACGCGCGGAAGTGCTTGTGTGGGAAAAGGTGGAGGAACTGTTGAGCAATGAAAAAGTCGCAATGGCCATTCTTGCTGGAGCCAAGAAGCGTTTTTCAAGTAACCCGCACGAGCGCGAGATCAAATTCAATCTTGGAAAGTCTCATTTTGAGCGGGAGATTTTTCTTAATCAGGAAAGTTCCTTGGCCTTCTATAAAGAAACTAAGCAAAACGTAAGAGGATCTTGGCCATCGCCAAATATAAAAAAAGCCCACAAGAATTTTCTTGTGGGCTTTAGTTCGAACACCTTGACAAGTGGCGACCACGGCAAGGATTGAACTTGCGACCTACAGTTTAGGAAACTGTTGCTCTATCCAACTGAGCTACGTGGTCCCTGGAAACGAAAAACCATAAATTACGTAGGTTTGGAAGGCAAGGGGTTCGGGGCTTCAGTCGCTCAGGAGGCGGAATTTTGGGTCCGTGGATTGAATTTGGATTGAATTGCGCCAATGGATGGAGGTAGCTGTTTGGAACAATACAACTTTCAACGGATTGGCGCCTACAGGGTTACCATTTCCTTTTGAAGCAAGGAAGGATTTGATGGCCCGCTCCTGCGCTTCGAGACCAGTAGACTGCTTTCCCGCAGATACTCTCAAATAAACTGCATAAGGCTTCATATCTCAATAATAACGCGATGCCGTATACAAAATCAATACGAATTGAATACGGATTTGAGCTAGTCTATATTGAAGCCTATGGCACAAAAGTTTCGTAAACCAAAAGAAATGAAGCCCGCCGAGCATCGTGTCCCAATTTCAGCCAGGGTCAGGGAGTCGCTTCGAGACGATCTGGCTAAGAGGGCAAAGGCGGCGAAGCTTTCTTTGGGCGAGTTGATTGAGAATGTCTTAGTAGACTATGCTAAGTTTCTACGCAGTGGAAATTAAGCGGTCCAAATTTATCGCCGACTCGATAGCCACATCTTGAGCGTGAGTGATCGCAACGACGTGAGGCGAAATTAGCCCTAGCCCTCCAACGTGCCTGATTTACAATACCTGGCCTCCGTCCAGGTTGGTTGCATCAGGAGATTCCTTCCTTGCAGAGGTACAGGCACCTAAATGCGCATTTTAAGAGAGTTTTGCTGGGTGACAAAAACCGCAGCTTGATTTCCTGTGAAATTGGACCGATAAGGTATCTAACAACCCCACCGTCTTCGGATTGTGGGCGCGAGGCTGCCTTCGGGTGGCCTTTGCTTTTTCTGGAGCCTGATTGAAATATGCGCTCTACGTAGACGGATTTAATCTTTACAACCGCCTATTAAAGAAGACCCCTTGTCGCTGGTTGAATTTGAGGGAGCTCTTCAGAAATATGAAGCTCGATCCAGGGAATCTAGTGATTACCAGATACTTTACATCCATTGTTTTAAACAACGACCGCGATCCAAGCGTCGCGGAACGTCAAGCCGTTTACTTGCGGGCTCTGCGGACTCTTCCTGAAACCTATATTCACAAAGGGCAGTTCCGACTCAGAGATGTCGTTGGCGAAAAGGTCGATCCAAAAACCGGAAAAAGTACCGGCGAGATGACGAAGATCCGCAAGTTTTCTGAAAAAGGCTCCGACGTAAATTTAGCTACATACATGGTGAGGGATGCCGCCATGGCAGTCTTTGACGTTGCCGTTGTAATTTCAAATGACTCGGATCTTGGGGCTGCATTTAGAATAGTAAAGAAGGATTTTAAAGAGGCTGTAATATTGGTTTCTCCTGGACAGAAGCCTTCAAATTATCTTTCGGGATACGCAAAGAAGACGCACAAGCTGACGTTGGCTGAGGTAAGAGACAGTCAATTTCCAGAAAATTTACAGGACAAGAACGGTCGCTTTAGCCGACCCTTCACTTGGGGGCCTGACTACAGAGGCGGCAATGGGTAATCGATTCGAAAAATACCGCAGGCCGGGCTTGCCACACTTTTGCCGCAGAATTGGCGCACCACATTTTTAGAAGATGGGTGCAGTCGTCGAATCCTTTCTTACCTTTTGAGGAAGGGCCTTGATGATGAAGCAGTAGTACATAATTTCGTGGATTGAATTTGGATTGGGACTTGCGCGAAACTCTCGGAATTCAAGCGAACTCCTAAGACAGCTAAGAAACCGAAAAGTGGATCTAGGTTATTGATTAGACTTTTAAATCACTGATCCGACTTGGAATTTAGACCGAGCCAGAATCGGGTCGAGACGGATTAGGAAACTGTTGCTCTATCCAACTGAGCTACGTGGTCCCTGAGGGAAAGGAATCGATGGGCCCCAATATGTCTCAGATTGGGGCGTTTAGGGAAAGAATATTTTGTCGAGCGTGAGGCCCAGCCGATAATAATTATATGAAAATCATCGTAATTTTACTGAGTTTCTATGGTTCGATTGCCATGGCGCAGTTGGATGAGCATTCGGAAAAGGCGCTAGGGGAGACGCAACAGCTCCTAAAAGACAAAACCCAGCGAAATGAGTCTATCGCAAAAGATCCTAAGCAAAAGGCTGCGGATGACAGCGTGAGAAATCTTGTGGGTGGCGACGAGAAGATGACGGACGATGTCTACGCCTTGGCGGCAGAGGTCTTTACTAACGTCGTGAGCAGTGCCAATGGGGATGCTAAAAAGATGGAACAAATGATGGCTGAGTTCCAGCGTAATCCGGCCGCGTTTGCGTCGACATGGACGCCAGCACAAAAAGCTAAACTTAAGGCGTTAGCGGACAAAATGGGTAAGCCAGGAATGGCGCCGCGCCAGTAATCCGGGAGTGAAATCAGGCCGAGGCGCAGGTTCAAATGGTCCTGGATGCGTTGGAAGGGGATTTAGTGACAAAAAGTGATTTTGCAATCTTCCAAGAACGATTAGAAAATCGATTCTCTAATATCGACGCTAAATTTATACAGACTCATCAACTGATCTATACCGTGGTTAAAGAGTCCGAATTTCGCCTGACAACGCGGCTTGGATTTCTTGTCGTGAGCACAACTTCGATTGCGGTTGCGACACTTACATGGCTGATTAAAACCTGAGGCTTTAATTTAGTTACTCTGCGCGTGCAGAGCGATTGGGCCCAGGTACGTGGGCCCACAATAGAAAATCTAGATCGATTTTACTTCATTTAAAAACTTAACCAGGTTGAGGCGAGTTCCGCTGCGGGTGAACGTTTGCAATGCAGGGATTTGGTCACTCGCCTTAGGCGAGATTAAAACAGGAATCAGCTTTTCCGCCGTTGCGCGTTCGCCAATCATAGAGCGGGCAAGGGCGATTGCGGCAGTCACTTGGGCTGCGGCATAGGCAGTTCCTGAAACTTCACCGTAACCACCGAATGGTTTTAGGGCGGGAAGTTTATCGCCTGGTGCTGCGATCATGACGTCATTCATCGAGAAGCTCGCCATCATTGACCGATTATCGTCCTTGCCGGTTGCGGTAACGACGATGATGTTGTCGAACATTTTAATAAGTTTTTCGAGCTCATCATTTCCGTACTCCGTCATGGCTTCACCGGCGCCAAGAATCACGGGAATCTTTTGGCTTTGAAGGTCACTAAGGTAGCGCTTGATCAACCCCGCTTCGGCTTGTGCTACTTCCGCATTGCCTTCATGTCCACCGAGCCGAAATTGCGCATTCTGAATGAAGACCACATGAGCTTTTGATTTAAGCGCGATCTCAAGTGCTGCGGCTAAGTTGGCGACTGAGCTTTGGCCATTGTCATCAATGTAGCGGATCGGGTAGAGCGAAACCTTTTTCATAAGGCCTGACATGCCTAACCCGTTGCCAGATATTGCGGCGATCAGTCCCGCAACTGCAGTGCCCGCACCATGTCGATCATAAGCAAGTCCGTCACCATCAACCACGTCGTAGCCCACGATATTGTCGACGAGTCCGTCTTTGTCTGTGTCCTCACGATCACCGCCAGAAATTTCACCAGCGGCTTTTTTTGTGATCTCAGCCGAGTTGATTGCAATTTGGCCTTTAAGGTCTGGGTGATTGTAATCCACGCCGGTCGAGAGAATCGCCACCCTCACGTTGTAGTTCCCCTCGAGCAGGGGGCTAGCCAGAACCTCCTTAGTGACGCCGAGTTTGGCAAGGTTCCACTGCTTGGTGAACTCAGGATCCGCTTTTACTTGCTCCACTTTAGCGCGCTCTTCCGAGGGGAGCGGATCAATCTTTGGATTTGGCTTGTAAATGACTACAGTTTGGGAGCAGGCTGCTAAACTTAAAGCGGCTAATGCCGTTAATAATTTGACGGTCTTCATTTCTTCTCTCCTTCTCCAGGAACGTACTCAATTCGATCGATACTGAAGCCTTCGGAGTTGAAGGTGCTGTAAGTTTTCGACCCGCTGGAATCGTCGCGATCAGTCATGCAACGGTACTCGGCTCCGGTCTGAACGACTTCTTCGGCCCCAAGGGCCATACATGCCGACTCAGAAGTCTGGGGGGGAGCGATGGCCATTTGCACTTCACGTACCAACGAATTTGTGAATCTAACGTGAACCGTGTCTCCGGGAATCACCGCAGACCAATGATCGCGCGTTTGAGTCTCCTCAAGATGAGTGATCAAGCGCAAGTTTTGGTCGTACAAGTAAATACTGTCGAACGGCTCTTCGATTTGTACGAAATCAAAGTGCACGCGAAGGGCTTTTGCTTTCGGCACGCTGATCTTGTGACGGACATCCACGAGTTCCTTGTGGTAGCTCTTCTCATTGATCGAATGAGCTTTAGAAACCCAATTCATTTTCACTGGCTGAGCCACATTTGCTTGTAGAGCTTTAAAGGCATTTACGCGGCCGTTGCTCGTGGCTTTGCCGAGGAGTGCATTCTTTGTATCCACAGACTGCATCATAATATTTTTTAGCTGCTCTGGGTTTTTAGTAAGAGAAGGATTTTGCGCCATCATCAACGCCGCAACTCCGGCAACATAAGGCGCAGCCATTGAAGTTCCTGACATCACCGCATAGGGGCGGTTGCTGGCGAGCTTCGTTGGATATGTGCTCACGATGTGTACGCCTGGAGCGAACACGTGAACCTTGTCATGCCCGTAGTTACTGAAATCAGCCGGATTGTCTTGGTTGTCAGTTGCACCTACAGTCAAGACGTTCTTTAGCGGGGCACCACGCGAGTCCTTATCCATTGCGGCCGGGTAAGTCCCCTGAACATCGATGTTCTTGCGATCATTTCCGGAGGCCACCACGAACAAAATGTTTGCCTTCTGCGCATCCGCAATTGCATCGCGAAGCAGCTTGGAATCGCCCCCTCCGCCCCAGGAGTTGGAAATTATGTTCACTTTTTTATCGATGGCGTAGTAAATCGCGCGTACGGCATCGACGGTGTTCCCACCTCCACCGCATAAGAATCTTAATGCCATGATCTGAACATTTTGATTCAGGCCCGCAATGCCTTGGGCGTTACCGGCGGAGGCGCCGATGCTCCCCGCGCAATGTGTTCCATGTCCATCTTCGTCCATTGGATCAGGGTCGCCGGGAATGCCATGTTTATTTTCAGTTCGGCCGGAAGAACAAAAGTCATAACCGTAAACGTCGTCTATTACGCCGTTACCATCGTCGTCTTTTCCCGGAATGCCGCCCTTTTCCGGCGATTCCTTCTTGTTCACCCACATGTTGTCTTTTAAATCGGGATGCATGTAATCCACACCGGTATCGAGAACTGCAACGATGATGTCTTTGCTGCCCTTGGTGATCGACCATGCCTTCATGATGTCCATGTCAGCACCGTCAGTGCCAGGAAGTCCGTAGGGCGGACTTTGACCGATGTTGTTTAGAGCCCACTGCTTTAAAAACAATCTGTCATTGGGCCAAGAGTATTTATCGACCGACGCTTCGGCTTTAACGCGGAAGTTCGGCTCAACGTAATCGACTTGTCCGTCAAGTCCTGCCGCAATCACTGATAAATCAGCGTCACCTTGATAGCGAACTTGATAGGCCTTCACTCCGGGTGCAACAGGCCTAATGTCAGCAGTGATTCCCATGGAATTAAGGTAAGTGGTGACCAATTGAGGGTCGCCGGCGAAGACAAATTCATTCGCTACCACGTCAATCGCTCTGTATTGAAGCTGGTGAGCCGAGCTTTTGCCCTTTTTAAAGTCCAACGAGCAGGCGGTTGAAAGAGCCGAGAGAGCAAACAGACAGATGAGTGTCCTCATTAGTTCAACATCCTTTCATTCGCTTGCCGTGTGATTCTTGAGATACCCAGCATCAGTTTCTGGCGTGAAGTTAATGGCGACACTTTGTCGAGCACGCCACTACCGTAGCCCACGTCTTTTTCGTGTCCTAAGAAAACTGGGATATTGAAGATGCGGAAGAACTTTGTAAGACCGTCGTCAAAACTCACCGATTTGATGTTGAAGCGAGTGGCGATCGTCGTGTCCGCGCGGTCCCATGATTTTCCGAGAGTGAATTCGAGTTCCTGCTTATTGCGAAGAAGCGCGTCCACGTTGATTGAGTTGGCGAAATTTCCGTAGACTGCAACGGGGCCTTTCACCAAGAGCGCCGATTGAGTTTGGCAAGTTCCGCTGGTGCCGCCGCCTCCGCCAGTATCATCGACGACAATCTTAGTGCCGGGTACTTTGCATTTGCGGAAGTTTTCTTCGACTTGAAACAAAAGCGTAACTGGTGAGGAAAGAGAAAGAGTGACGAAGGCATGGGAGTTTCGTTTTTTGGTTTCGTAGTCGTACCAGGTATTGGACTCTGTCGACTCGGCCCCTTTCGTCTGCGTCACAGAAGTGACGAACGCCATTCTCTGTAGGCTCTCTTTAAAGAGAGGGAAGAGATACTCTTCCGTTTGGCGGTCCCACTTGTTCGTCTTTGCGGCGACGGTGGTGACAGTGGCCGAGTCGTTACTGATTGAATAGGTAGTCTTCAATCCCGCAGTCTTCATGGCAGTTCCTGTGATCGTTTGCCCATGTGCCGCTCCCGTTCCCCAAAACGTAGCGACCAATAAAAGGCCCCCCAGCCTAGTCATACTTCCCCCTTGTAATAGAATCGTGAACCCCTTCACGATTCTCGTCAGTGCCGATGTGGAACCTCTATGAGCAACAAGCTCGCCAAAGTTTTGCCAACACTAAATTTCCAAAAATCTGAGGCCACGCGCGCACTTAAACAAGGGTTTATGGTGGGTATAAGCGTTTCCCAGTAAAATTTTTAGCGTGGCGGCGAGTTATACAGGGATATATTACATACTGTTAGACGACTAACGCATCGAGTGACTCACCACTAATTGCGATAACCGACGGTTTTGGAATTTCCGCTCCACCGTCGGGCCAGTGACTGAGCGGATTTTTAAGATCCGTAGTTCCCTCGCCGGGGTGTTGCACGGACAAAAATAAAGTGCGGCCGTCGGGAGAAAAACTCGGGCCCGTAAACTCCGCGGTCATGGGAGCGTTTGCCACGCGAAACACTTCGCCCGCGTGTGAGCCTGACATCGGGATGTAAAAGAGCGCGTTGTTTTTGAACGGGGTGTACTCGCCCGTGTTAACGACTTTGTCTGAAATGTCGCTGGTGAACCAGAGATTCCCTCGGCGATCAAACGCCAAGTTGTCGGGGCAACTGAAGCCAGTGGCGACACCACCGGTTTTAAATACTGAAGCCTTAAAAGTGAGTGACCTTGGATCATTCTTCTCTTCGATAATCTTCATGATCGAGCCATGAAAGTTATCTTTTTTCTTATTGTTCGTGAGAGCGACAAAGACAGCTTTGCTAACGGGATCAATTTCAACATCTTCGGGTCGGTCTAAAGGAGTTGCGCCCACAATGCGCGCGGCTTCACGAGTGTTGATAAGGCAGTCGGTTTGGTCTTTGAATCTGTTTTTAAGTCCAGGATGAGATTCAATATTTAGGCTTAGCCATTTGCCGTTGATTGTATCGGCGACGTAGAGATCTCCTTTTTCAAGGGAGCCAGCTCGAGCGGGAATAAATTTATAGAGGCATTCGTCGCTAGCGTCGTCACCGGAGTACACAACACAGCGCCCGTCAGGAGCGATGACCGTGGTTGCGCACTCGTGTGAAAAGCGGCCGAGAGCCGTTAGCTTTTTGCAATCACCACTGAAAGGGTTCACCTCAACAACCCAACCGTAATGTTCGGGCGGGTGTTTAAAGACTTCGCGCCAACCCACATAGTCGTTTCCCGGTTTCCAAGTCACGGCGCCATTCTCATTCACGTTTTCGCCGAAAAATTTGTCGTAATTCTCTTCGCAGGTGAGAATCGTTTGCCACGGTGTAACCCCACCGGCGCAGTTCGCAAGGGTACCGATCGCGTGGGTGCTGCCTTCAATCGGCCGTTCGCTTACGAACGGAATTTTCGTCAGAGCCGTAATGCGGCGGTTATAAAACCCATTCGGGACGGGCTGCCAACGGCCTTCGGTTTTGCGGATCTGAACAATACTGCCGCCAACTTCCTTCATCTCCTTTGTCACGTCGGCATGCGTGCGTTTTTTTCCCTCAGTCCAACCAGTAATAAAGATCGGATCGACGGACTCATGATTCACCCAAAGAAGTCCATGGTCTGGCGTATCGCGACGAAGGGGTAAGTAGGCGGTGTAATCGCAGTTAAAGCCGAAATTTTGACCATTGCGAGTGAGGGGGTCTTTCCATTTAAGGAGCACCTCGTATTTGAGGCCTGAGGCTAAAGAAAGCGTATCGTCAGTGCTTGGAGCAACCGGTGTGAAGGGGAGTTTGCCGGCGAAACCCGTTTTAGGAGTGGGGGTCGTACACCCCAGAAGCTGCGCGCCTACTGCGGCAGCCAGGGACGTGCGACCCATAAACTCGAGGAACTCGCGGCGGGACCAGGTCGAATCGCTCATCAAACGCCTCTATATATAAGTAGGAAATAGGGATCTTGGTTCTAAATCCCACGGCTAAATTAGGCCAGTCTCGCGCCAAAAAGTGACGAAAAGCGGCAGGGTTAGGCACCTTTTTACAATATAAGCACTCTAGACCGTGGCACCACCCTTGCTCAAATGGTCGGCTGGAACTCTAAGGGAGACGTGTAATGAAAGCTCTTAATATTGGCCTGTCGTCGATCGTATTAACCTCATTGGCATTTGCTGTTGCCTGCGCGGATGGCGAGCGTGGACTGAAAGCCAAGAAGACCACACCTGAGGACGCGCATAAGTACGCAGCCATAATGGAAAAAAATAAACCTGGATCGACCGCGGGATTAAAACTGGCGCCGCTTCCGGTGGAAGGTCAAAAGGGCATTCCCGGAGCGACAGGAGCAACCGGCGGTACTGGCGCGGGCTCACCGCCACGCAATGGCGTTACTCCACCTCCTCCCCCTGCACCGACAACAGGCGCTGACCGCACCGATAAGAATAATTTTGTGACGAGCGTTGGTGCCGGCGGTGATAGGCGAGCCGCTCCTGAGGCCGGAGCTGGGAAGTCAGTTCAAGAAGGCAAGCAAATTTCCGCAGCTGAGAAAAAGGCGGTTGAAGAGGCCACGCTTAAAATTAACGAAATCGAGCTCGCGGCTCAGCGAACTGATGTTCCGGTTGATCGCGTATTCAAAGGACTCTCGACATACATTAAAGTTGAGGGCACGGGCGAAAACTCAAGATTTAATCTAACGGTTGAGTCTTTGAATGAAATCGTCTCTGGAAGTGGGGCTGAGAAGCAGGCCGTCACTCTTATGGTGGTTAGCAAAGCGAATTTATTACTGACGAGCCAGCTCGCTGAAAAGCGAATCGTTCCACTCGAGATTAATGCGAAAGATTTAAAAACTCTCCGCGCTGGACCGTTAAGTAGCAAGGCTGAGTTTTTCGCCGCCTGCGTGGCCAGCTCCGCCGAGAAAAAGGATTGCACGAAAGTGACATTGCTTTTGTTGATCTCCGCTTCAAAAGAGAATCAATACGCGGTTATCAATACGTATGAAGTGGATGCATCAGCGCAAAATGGTTTAATGAAGTACGTTGAGGGCAATCAGCCAAAGAGTTTTGAAATCGCTAAGAAAGAATACGAAGATGCATTGAGAAATGCGGCTCCGAACGCACGCCAGGAAGAAATAAAGGCTGATGCTAAAAGCGAAGAGAAAAAATCAGAGGCACCAGCCGCCAATTCGAAAGTAGCACCAGAAGCTAAGAAAGCTGCTGCTGGCAAGACTGAGCCAGCGCCAAAGGCGAAGGCGGCACCAGCGCCAGCTCAAGCTGCTGCGGCTCCAGCCGCTGCACCGGTAGCTGCGCCACCTACGGTTTCTAATCCTTTCGTTCGTGTACAAGAATCAATTCAAGGTTGGGCACAAGGAGCTCCAGGAAAAACTCCAGCACCCACTTCTGTAGAAGAAGAGCAGAAGCGCGTATCTGGAAAGACGCCGAAGTTTTTGACGGTGGATCTTGAAGCTAATAACTTCGTTCAGCGTTTGAAGTATCAAAAGTGCATCAAAGATCAGGATTGCGCTGAGTTTGAAAAAACCGGTGAGATCACACAAAGTGTGCCGAACCTTCCAGGTGAAAATGGTAAGTACCGCGTTACGATTGATATCAATGCCAGTTATGCTAAGCGAACCGAAGCAAGTAATTGCGTGAAGTTTTACGCGAACATGTATTGCGGCAGCAATCGCTTATTCAGAGACGCGATTAAGCAGTAGATCTGCGGGGCTGACTCAAGCTCCGCAAATAATCTTGTAAACTTGGATAGCCGTACGAGCGAACTCTGAGGAGGTCATGGACCTCCGTTCGCACGTCGTCGCGAAGTGTCGCTAAGTATCTCAGAGGGATGTGAGCTTGGCGAACCAACTCCATCAAATACTCTTCCGAAACCCGATCGACAAAAATTTCAGGGTCTTCATCACCCTTAAGTGCAGCTAGCAGGCGGTCGAGACAATCCACTAGCTGATCATGTCCGAGCTGTGTCATGCTTTTCTAATCGGATGATTCCGTTGGAGTATGAATTAATGCGCGCGCTTAGCCTTCAAGAGATAGACAATCTGGTCCTGAGCCTCAGGACGTTTGTAGGGGCGAGACTGCAGGAAGCGGTTGTGGGCAAAAGCGGCTGTGGCCTTGGTCTGTTCGCAGCTGGAGAAATCGTCTGGCTTTGGTTCGACGCGCACACCTGGAGCCCAATGCTTTTGCCAATGACCGAAGTGCCCGAAGGGAATTTGAAACCGCATAAGCCGCTGTTGCTTTTTTTACGGGCTCATTTCATCGGGCAACGACTCGTTGAAGTGCATCGTCGCGAGGATTTAGGGCGTGGCGTAGAGCTTCAGTTCGGTGATGAAGAAGAGCCGCGTGCTGTTGAAATTCGGCTTTGGCCACATGGTGGAAATTTATTGGCGCTTGCCGAGAGCAAACGTGTTGCTTGGCAAAAGCCAGACCAACCTCTGGTGACCACAAACACAATTATAGGTGGTGAGCCTCAGGTGCGTGGGCTTGAAACTCTTTTGGAAGAGTGGATTCAGCTCCGCTTTGCCCGGCGCGATGTTGGCGCAAAAGACAGTAAAAAACCAAAAGACTCTCCTGAGCGCCAACGTGAAATTCAAATCGCCCGCTTAGAGAAGGCCATTGGTAAAGTCAGAGAAGAAATAAAGACGAAGTCGGGCTCGCCATGGCGGGAAAGCGGGGATTGGCTCGTCAAAAACCAAAGTTTAGCGGCGCCTGATGGGCTGCGCCCGTTTTTAGATACGCGACGAAGCCTTGCTTGGAATATTGAAAACAGTTTTAGCCGTGCCAAGGAAAATGAGAAAAAGCTCATTTCCACAAGGGAACGATTAAAAAAGCTTGAAGACGATTTAGCAAAAGTTCGGGCTGCGCCATTGAGCGAAACACCCGTGGAAAAGGCCCAAAACAAGAAAAAATCAAAAGCCGCGAAGGCAACCGCACGCTTTCGCACCGTGCAACTTTCGGGTGGACTGGTCGCAAAAGTAGGTCGCTCGGCCGCCGACAACCTGCAGCTGCTTCGCGGCGCAAAGCCATGGGATTTTTGGATGCACTTGCGTGATTACCCCGGCAGCCATGCCATTGTTTCGCGGGAAAAAAACAAATTAGTCTCTGATGAAGTTTTGCGTATTGTCGGCCAAGCTCTTGTCGAGCAAACCTTTGGGGCCAAAAGCAAACAGCATATTGGAGAAAGATTTGAGATGATCGTGGCTGAGTGCCGCTTCGTACGCCCGATCCGCGGTGATCGACATGGCCTTGTGAACTATTCCCACGATCGCACAGTGGGCTTTCGCCACACGTAAACGCGCACCGCGTAATGGGCCTTACGCTTGACTGCAAATCTCATAGCGTTAACCTTTCATATTAATTTATTTAAAGCTTTAGCTACCTAAAAAGGAGAGCGGCGATGATTGAAGTGCGCGGGCTCAGCAAGAGCTATGGCGATCGTATGGCCATTCGCGACCTGACCTTCACCGTTAAAAAAGGGGAAGTCGTGGGTTTCTTAGGGCCTAACGGCGCCGGCAAATCAACCACAATGAAAATCATCACCGGCTACATGGCGCCATCAAGTGGAGAAGTCAGGGTGGGCGGGCATGATGTTTTCGAGCACCCGATCGAAGTGAAGAAAAAGATCGGCTACCTTCCTGAAATTCCCCCAGTCTATACTGACATGCGAGTCGAAAGTTATTTGCGGTATGTGGCTCGCCTACGAGGGAAGTCAAAGGCAGATGCAAAAGAAGCCGCTGAAATCGCGATGGAAAAAACTGATCTGAAAGAAGTCAGGAACCGCTTGATTGGCAATCTTTCCAAAGGTTTTCGCCAGCGTGTCGGTTTGGGTCAGGCGATGGTGGCGGACCCGGAAGTTTTAATTTTGGATGAACCCACTGTGGGTCTTGATCCAAAACAAGTGCACGAAATGCGTGACTTGATCAGTCGGCTTAAGGGGCAACACACCATCATTCTCTCGACTCATATTCTGCCCGAAGTTCAGGCAAATTGTGATCGAGTGATCATCATTAATCGCGGGCAGATTGTTGCGGAAGATTCGCTCGAGGGTTTAGGCAAAAAATTATCCGCTTCTGGCCAGGTTTTGGTGAAGGTTCTGCGCCACCAAGATGCGCTCATCACCTCACTGGCTACGGTAGCCGGCGTCTTGGCGGTTCGTCGTCATGGCGCATACCTAGAGGCAAGCGTTGATCATAGCGAAGCCACCATTGAAGCTATTGCCGACCACGTGGTTAAAAAAGGCGCCGGCCTAATAGAGCTAAAATCAGTCGATATGGATCTTGAAGAGATCTTCATTCGCCTCACCTCATCAGAAAGCACTCACTAGGAGAATTTATGAAGCGAGCTTTATTAATTGCCGGAAAAGACTTTTGCTCTTTGATCACGTCACCTGTGTTTTTCATGGCCGCTGCGGCTTCAAGTCTTTTGATGAGCTACTCGTATATGCGAAATTTAAAAGACTTCAGTGAATCTTCGATGATGAGCGCGATGAACATGGGCGGGGACTCAGGCGGGAATATTCATTTCACATTATTTATGGGTCACATCAGCATAACGAATTTGATGTTCGTGTTGATGACTCCGGCAATCACCATGCGGTTAATCGCTGAAGAGCGCAAACTTCGCACCTACGATTTGTTGCTGACGTCGCCCGTTAGCGCCACTGACATTGCGCTAGGAAAATTTTTGGCGGCGCTGGCTGCGTCGATGGTGCTCGTCGGAATCTCAATGATTTATCCTTTAGCGACTAGAGCTGTTGCCGAGTTTTCACTAACTCAGCTTTTCACCGCTTATTTAGGATTAGCGCTGGTAACTGGAACTTATGTCGCAGTCGGTGTATTTGCATCTTCGCTAACGGAGTCGGTAGTTCTAGCCGTCGTGCTGGGTTGGATTCTTAATCTTTGTTTATGGTTTGTCGCTCAAGGAACGAGTTTCTTTGAGAACGCGAATTTTGTTGCCGTGATGGAGCATCTCTCTATCGGGCAGCATTTTGCTAATTTCGTTCGCGGCACGATTAGTATTAGCTCTGTGGTTTTTCTGATTAGTTGCATGGCATTTTTCGTGTTTCTCACTCAACGAGTCGTTGAGTCCACAAGGTGGAGGTAGGTTATGAGTCGCTGGGGAAAGATTTTATTTTTTGTGGCTTGGATTGCGATCGCGACTGTATTCGCGGTTCGCTATGTTTTGGGCGGTTGGATAGAGGGCCTATTTGTTCCGCTCGCCATTTCGGTGGTTTGTTTCATCGGTGCCTTCGCAATCGATTTTAAGTTTTATCTGGAGTTCTTCACCATGCGGACAACCAAGCATGGGTTAAACATGGGAACGATGATCCTTTTGGTATTGATTGGTTTGGTTACAGTAAACGTTTTGGCGGTGAGGAAAAACAAAGTTGTCGATATTACGGAAGATAAACTTTTCTCACTGTCTGAGCAGACCCTAACGATTTTAAAGTCCCTAAAGGAGCCCCTGCGTACGATTATTTTTTATCGCGGTGACAAATCACGAAACGCACTAAATTCGATCCGCGAAACCCTGCGGCTTTACCAAGACAACTCGAGCCGGCTTAATGTTGAGTTTTATGATTCTTACGTTGAGAACGTGAAAGCCCAGCAGTACCTAAATTCTCTTCCAGACAAGGATTCGGCTGAAAACCAAGCCTTTATGTTTGTCGAGTACGGGGACAAGCGGGAAAGAGTCACTGCACCATTCGGCGAAACTGAAATCACTTCGGCCATCGTGAAGGTGAGCCGTAAATCGTCTAAGCTCATATATTTCTTAACGGGCCATGGTGAGCGCGAATTGGAGTCTGAAGGGGATGAGGGGATTCGAACTCTCAAAACCCAGCTTGAGCAATTTGCGGCCCAGGTAAAGCCGCTAAATCTGCTTCAGGGTGAGAAAATTCCGGCCGACGCCACAGCGATCGTGATCGCAGGACCGAAAGCGCCGTTAATGGATCAGGAGATCGAAACACTTAAAAATTATTTGAGTTCAGGTGGGCAACTGCTGATCATGGCGGATCCAGGCGAAAAGCACAATTTAACGGCGCTGCTTGGGCCGATGGGAGTGGAATTTGCCAATACCTTTATCGTGAACGTCGGTGTTCAAGTACAAGGGGCGTCGCAGCTGACAGCCGTGGGGCTGGATTTTGATCAGGCCAGCGACATCACCAAACCATTTGTAAATGGCAATTCGTTTGCCCTTTTCCAACTAGCGGGTGAAGTGCGCAAATCATCGGTAGTAAAATCAGAAATAGTCGTCTCTGATCTAGTGCGGACCAGTCCTAAAACTATGTCAATTGCTGAGCTCTCTAACGAGGCCGCGCGCGGCGAGCTTAGGGCTTATTCAATCGGTGTTTTAAGCAAAGGTAAAATGCCGGCCACAGACGGGAAGGCAGGCACGAAAGACTTTTCGGCCGTGATATTTGGTGACAGTGATTTCGCAAGTAACAAACTTATCGGACTGCCAACGAATTTAAATCTAATATTGAACGCGGTCGCTCACCTCACGGGGGAAATCGAATTGATCAGCGTAAGACCCAAGCAACCCAAAGGCACTAAGCTCGTCATGACAAATATGAGCTGGCTTGCCATCGTAGTTGGCGTGGGCGTCCTAGTGCCACTGGGTTTAGTGATTGGTGGCAGTTTGATTTGGTTCCGGCGGAGAAGTGCATGAAGAATTTCGGAATTACTTATATTTTCGCGGCCATCATCGCCGCGCTAGTAGGGTATACGGTCTACGATCATAAGCAGACTCTAAAATCTGAAGTCGCGAAGGCTCAAGCTGAGAAGGTGATTTCAGTCGAGCGGAGCGCTATTGTACAAATTAAAACTGTTCTGCCCAATGAAACGATGGTGTTCAAGCTTGATAAGGGCCAGTGGAGTTTGTCTGAACCATTAGTCGATCAGGTGGAAGAAGAGGCGGCGACTAGTTATTTAGAGGCTATCGTGGTGGAAAAAGCGACACCAGTTTTCATAGAGAAGAAAGTAGACATCAATTGGTCCAACTACAATTTAGAGCCGCCAGGAGCGGCTATTGAAATCACCAAAGTCGACGGCAGCAAAGTTTCATTTAGCGTAAGTAAAATGGCGGCCTTCGACGGGAGTTATTTTGTTCGCCGCGGCGACGAGCTTCTTCTGGGCTCAACCGGTTGGGGAAAAATCATTGATAAGGGCTCGGCCCAAATGAGGAGCAAAAAAGTTTTCCGCGAGCCGGGAGAGGTTGTAAAACTGCGGGTCGAAAACTTTCATAAGGACAATAAGGACAAATTCACTCTCATTCGCGGTGAGGATATGGCTTGGCGGATTGCAGAGGCGCCGGGGCTTGAGATTGATGGTGAAAAGGTGCAAAAGTACATCGAAGATATTAAGAATATCCGGGCTCTGGATTTTCAGTCGGAGAAACCAAGTGCGGCAGCGCGCAAGCAGTACTCTATTCATTCGCCGATCATGAAAGTCACTGCTGATATTCCGGATACAAAGTCCCAATGGATGATTGAAGTCGGAGCTGAGAAAGATGCTGCTCACTACGGGATTAGTTCATCCATTGATGCGATTTTTAGACTTAGTGTTAATGATGGCGAGCAGCTGAGACGCGATCGCGGCTATTTTCGCAATGGCAAAGTCCCGTTTAAATTTCCCATGGAGCAAGCGGGTGAGATCCGCGTGAAATCCGATGCTAAGCAATGGACATTCAAAAAAGATGGTGCAGGCTGGAAGCTTGCCGACGTAGCCAATGCAATAGCCAACACTGAAAGTCTTCAGCAATTGGTGGAAAAAGTAGGATCCCTCGAAGCTAAAGAGTTTTTAGTGAACGCCAAAGGGGCTAAGGTCACCGGTAGTAAACAGATCGAGTTTCGCTCCAATGACGGCAAGTCCCTGCTGAATCTTAGCTTTGGGGAGAGCTTCACGCCTCAAGCGGGTATAAACAAGGGGACTCAGCTAGTATACGCGAAATCAAGTTTAGCGCCGGAAACACTTGCCATAGCTGCAGGTGATTTAAGTGCGATACCTTTTGATCAGTTAGTTACACCGGCTGCGGCGGAGTCGCCGGGCACGCAAAGTGAGAAGAAATGAAGTTAAGCGCTCGATCAGCCACAAGAGTTGATTTAGCTGGTGGAACTTTGGATTGCTGGCCTCTGTACACATTAGTGGGAGGCGCTAAGACGACCAACCTCGCCATTAGTATTTCAACGATGGTAGAGATGGACGTGACGCCGGACTCATCTGAGATTGAGTTGCACATTGAAGATCTAAAATACTCTAAAAAATTCCCTGATCTTTTGGCAGCCATTGGTTCGCAGGATTCACAAGTAGATTTAATTCGCGCTCAGCTTAAATTCTGGCAGCCGAAGGTGGGTTTTAAGCTTCGCACACGCTCAGAGAGCCCCGTGGGGGGTGGACTTGGTGGCAGTTCAAGCCTTTGCATAAGTCTCATTAAGGTTTTTTCAAAATTAACGAAGCGAGAGTTTAACACCTACGAACAAGTGGAATTGGCCCACAACCTCGAGGCAGAAGTTTTAAGGAAACCAACGGGAACGCAGGATTATTTTCCTGCGATCGAGCCGGGCCTAAATATAATCCACTTCGAAATGAGTGGTCCGCGACTTGAGAGGGTCAATTGCTCGCTTGAATATTTCGCTGACCGAATGCTTTTGGCTTATACGGGGCAACCGCACCACAGCGGTCTTAATAACTGGCAAGTCATAAAAGCCGCGATTGATGCGGATCCAAAAACGCTTAAAGCTTTGCAGGAAATCAAGCGCTTGGGCGATGCGATGGCAGAGACTTGCCTTCACCAAAGCTGGGACCGACTGCCAGGTCTTTTCCGCGAAGAGTTCGCAGCGCGAATAAAGCTCTCCGCGGGATTTTCCTCACCCCGAATAGAGGAGCTGGAGCGGCTTGCACTTAAAGCCGGGGCTCAAGCCGTAAAGATATGTGGCGCCGGCGGTGGCGGATGTGTGTTAATCTGGGCCGACCCCGAAAGGAAAGGCCAGGTAGCAGAAGCATGTCGTCAAGGCGGGTTCCAAATACTCGACGCCGGCCCAGTCGGCGGGTAAAAGACACACGCAAATCCACGACCACACAAGCGGTTGCTTGGAAAGTGATCGGTAATGCCGAAAGCTGGCCCGCAAGCGCCCTTCGCCAAGGTTTAAAAGTCCACCATTTCGCGGGTATTTCATTGGCGGGCGGAAAGACCGACAAAACTTGCCTCGCCATGGTTGAATATTATCCAGAACAAAAAAAGATTTTTCTAAGCCGGATGTTTGAGCGCATTAAATCCGAGGACGAAGTTTCCGCCGACCTGCAACTGCATCAGCTTTTAACTCAAGGGCCAGCTAAACTAGATTTAGTTGCTATAGATGTGCCGCTTAGTTTTCCTAGATGTTTGGATTGCAAACTGACATGTCCGGGCTTTGAGGCGTGTGACGAAGGGGAGATCAGATGGATGTGGAAGCAGCAGAGAAAGATGAACTTGAAAAAACGGCCTAAAAAACTGTTTACGCCATACACCCAGCGCAGCATCGAACTTTATTTAGCGAGCGAGCTTGAAGAGGTTTTCCACCTGCCCCATGCCATGGGAGCAAATATTGCTCCACTAACGGCGAGGGCGCGATTTGTGGCCCGACGTCTCCAAGTGCCAACAATTGAAGTGTTTCCTAAGCTCAGCATTTGGCGGATAGGAAAAGCGCTTCAGGTCGCGCGGTCCCATTTGATGTTTCATAAACATGCGGCCGGAGGTGACGAAAGCCGTAAAGTAATACTCACGCGCCTTGTCGAAAAGCAGATGGCGTTTCTTTATGAGCAGGACACGCGGGTGATGATTGAAAACAATCAGGCCTTCGAGGCGTTTATAGCCGCGCTGACCGCGGTTTTGAACTTTGCAGGCCAGTGCGAGCCTCGACCAAAGGATTTTCCACCACGCGAAGCTTGGATTGCAATTCCAAGCGCTAGTCTTAAATGGTAATTTAAATCTATGAATTTTAGAGGCATCATCAGTGTGCTAGCTATAGGTCTGGCTTTAACTCATGCGCCACCCGTTCAAGCGCAAACCGAACATAGTCTCGTTCGGCGAATCACTGTGTTTCCTGTTAAAGCGCCGAAAGAGTTCTCGACCGTAGCTGAGGAAGCTTGGTGGGGAGTTCGCGAAGCGCTAACGGAAAATCAGCGCTTTTTAGTGGCGAGCCGAAATTTTTTAATTCAACGCGATGTTTTCCAATCTCGCGCGGAGCTGAAGCCGGCCGATGCCGTGATCTTGGGAAAACTTTTGGACGCCAATTCGATTGTCACGGTCTTCTTGGTGGATCGAACTTTAAGCATGCGTGTCTACGAGAGCGAGTACGGCCGGTTGCTCTGGTCGCAAGATTTTAATTTGCATCCATCGCTTCCCGTATCCGAGCAACTAGCCCCTGCCGCCAAAAAATTGATTTATGATTTCATTGCATCAATTCCCTATCAAGGGTTCGTCACTTTAGACCCACTTAAAAGGACTTCACTTTACAACGAGGGAACCCGAGTTCTCGTCAAAGTTAATATCGGACTAAATGCGAAAGTGGAGTCTGGCGATGCTGTTCAGTTTTTAAGAATTTATCATGACAGCGTAAGACCTCTGTTTTCGCCAGAGACCAGCTTGGAGATTTTCGGCGAAGGCCAAGTGATTTCGGTTGATCGTGAAACTGCGGTTGTTGAAGTGCTTAGAATTTCCAAAAGCAATCCGGTGAATGAATTTACTCTTGTTCGTTTGCCGAAAGAACTTCAGCGTTTAAAAGAGGCCTACGCCATTGCGCCATTTAAGGGCACGATCGGCACCGAATATTTATCCCCTGAGATCACGACAGTTCAGCAAGACGTCGCGGAACGTAAGCCACTCGTGACGGCCTTAAGCTTCATTCTGAACATCGCCACATTTTTGCTTTTGGCTTTTTAAGGTGGGACGCCAATGAAAACTGTTCTTCTCGTCTCGCTTTTTGCATTTTCTTCGCTCAGTTTCGCCCAAGGTTACCCAAGTCTTTTCTCGTCCCAGCGCCAGGTAAACAAAGAGAGCACTCGTTGGACCATCGCCGATTACATGACGCAAAAGCAGCGCGTTGGCATGTCCGATATGTGGCTTGCTGCGAATCGCTCGGCAAATTTTTTTGAAATGTACTTAAGCGGCGGGCCCGTGAGCTATGATTTGAATTCAACGGTTGGCGGAGTCACCACCACGACCTCCCAGAATTCGCAATCCTATCAGGTAGCAATGTATGTATCGATTTTCGGGCTTCAGGCAGAGTATGAGAAGACAAATCATAAGCTCACGTCGTCTGCGGGTTCCTTAGCTTTGCGATTACTTGGGATGAGTAACCAGAGCACGAATTTTACAGTCAAATATGGTTTGCGAAACACAACCGACGAGTCTGTGATTCCAGCTCGTCAGTGGAGCAATCAATTCGCCGAGGGTGAGCTTACGCTTTACGTCGTCGATTTCTTTGGCATCAAAGGTCAATACCGCCATTATTTTCCAGATAAATCCGACACCGGCATCGATTTGCGCGGCAATCGAGCGACGGCGGGTGTGTTTATAGATATTGGATTCATTCGGCTCTACGGCGATTTCTTTCAGGAAGAGATGGAGCAGGTCAATGCGGGCACCGTGACGACGAATGAGCGCGAGGGTATTGAGTATGGCGCAAGGCTGTACTTCTAAGTATTCCGAGATGGGGTGTAGGATGATCAAAATCGCATTTTTCATTTGTTTATTTGGGATAGCAAATGCAGGTAAATTGGAGCTTCTTAAGACAGACCCGTTGCCAATTGAGCAAATAAGCCTTTTCCCAATTACAGTTATGAGTTGTCAGCCAAAGTACCTAAAGGACGGATATTACGGCTATCTTTTATCTATTAGCGAAAGTTCATCTGGCATTTCTTCGATTAGCGGCAGCTTTTCCCAGCCGGGGTCAATAATAGCCTTATCTCCTGCGGAGCAAGTGAGAATTAAAGTAATAGATCCAAAACTATGTGAATTAGAAATTACCTTTGCCAATGATGCTACTAAAGATAAGAGCCTTCGGTTTATTATTAAAAATATAAACGCTGATATTTACGCAGGTAAAATTGAGAAATTAAAATTTGGCATTCTGCCTTTAAGAAATGATATTAGCGAGGTAAAATGCCGTATGGCGGCTTCGATGAAGACGCGATACTGTGATCCGGTGCTTAAGACGCTCCAGGCACCTCCGCCGCCAAACGCAGTTGAGTAGTGTGTACAATTAAATATTTAGTTTTGGGACTCGTCGAACCGGGATGGGTTGTCACCAGAAGCCGGGAAGGGTTCCTGGTGGCGAAGGTTTTAAAGAAGGCTCGCAATTCTTCGTTTGCTCCGGGGATTGTTGGGTACCAATGCCTTTAAGGGTTTGTGCGATTTCGTCTTGGAGGTTTAATTTCACGTATTCAACTCTCTTGGAATCAGGAAAAGTTTTTTCAACGGGTTGAATGCACCATGGGCCAGTTGCGCGTTTGCTAAACTGTGTTCCAAACAATTGTTTATGTCCGATTGTGACGAGGTAGCGGTCAACGGCAGCGGCAGTTAGCCAGCGCTGCGATTCATCGCCAAGTTTTACAGCTTCATTGGCCCAGACGAAGGCTTGGTAGTAGTGGCTATCGGTTACGCCATGTTGATAGACAATTGCCGCCGATGCGTAGTCAGAGGCGCTCTTTAGGCACCCTTCAGCAGAAATCTCACCGACTCTTTTCCGGCGCTGTAGATCTCTGGGGGTTACTTGCTGCCAATCGATGGAACTGTACGGTCCGGCGCGGTCGGATTGATCTTCTTTAGCGATTTCTTGGAGTTCCGCGGAGCGAGTAGTTTGGATTTTTGGATTCTGATCACAGGATTCGTTGTCTTTGCGGGCATGAGTGCATGCCGAGAGCGCAAGGAGCGTCGTCAAAAAGACCGCGAGGGAATAAATCATTGGATCCATCTACCATGCGAAGGATCCACTTCCCACTGCTGACCGGTTTATTTTTGTTAACATGATAGGCCAAGGTCGTGAATAGGTGCGGCGCTCCACCGGCAGTCGTCTGGAGAGCCGCTATCTTGAAGGTTTTTCTGGATTGAGGCGGTTCGGATTTGTCGAAGTAGCTCCCAAAGAGTGCCCGGATACTTTTCAACTATTCGTTTTAATTGTATCAGTAGCTGCACCAAAACCGCCGCAGCCAGTTGTACTTTGACAGCGTTGCGAGTTCTTGTGGGAAAATATCTGATATCCAGATGCCCTTTTAGCCAGCGAAACAAAAGTTCGACGGACCAGCGTTGTTTATAAATGCGGGCAATTTCTTCAGGCGCTAATTTCCAATCCGATGTGATAAAGTCAAACGTCCTGCCGCTATCTGGATCGCGGTAGATGACATGTCTAAGTTTTAATTGTTTAGGCTTGAGGCCATTGCGATAACAAGCGGCTTCTGACGGAGTCCATTCTCCTACCCAAAGCA
>JAYSTF010000136.1:0-7850 GCA_043720065.1 Pseudobdellovibrionaceae bacterium
ATGGAGTCGAACGTTCGGCGGTTGACCCTTTATCTTCAAGTCGTTGATCGTCGAGGTACTGTGCATAATGGTTAACAACGCCTTCGCTCTTAGCCACAACTCCTTTGGTATTGCCTTTGAGGATGAATTCTCCCAAATATCCTCAGCTGTACGATTACCAAAGTTTTTAATCATCCCTGACTCCGAATTACACTATACCGTATAGTGTAATACCTTGCAATATTAGAATCATGTGCTGGTGCGGTTCGAGAGTCCCAAGTGGCCTGCTGTGTAAGCTAATGAAAGGATTGAAGAAGAAAATTTGGCGTCTTCGTGCACTTGGACCTATTTCTAATGCCTTAGACGCCGTTCTAGCCTGTGAAAGCCAGGGGAGAAGCGTCAACGCTTCTCCGCCTTGAAGTCGAGTAAGTTTACCACCTCAGCCATAACGTCAGAATCCGATTGAAGAACCCTCAGGCACTCAGTCGCCCCTTTCTCGTCGATTCCCGCCAAGCGGATATATCGTTCCATGGTGGCGAGATCCTGCCATCCACAGATTTTCATGATCCGAGGCGAGGAAATTCCGTTAGATAAGAGCTGGGTTGCGAAACAAGCCCTTAACGTATGGAACTTGACGGGCCTAATGCCGATCCCCACGCAAAAGCCTCGAAGAATCTTAGCCTGAAGCCCTTTGTCCCAGGCTTTGAAACGGGGAAGCACATGGGTCCGTCCAGGATCTTTAGCCTTCACATGCGTGAGGAGCTTCTTAAGCTCGGACGAAATCGGAACATTCCGCCAGTAACCAGCCTTCGTCGATTTAACCGCTTTTAGACGGGGGCTATGAGATTTGCTCACGGTGAGCATGTCCTTCTCCATATCCACGTCAGTCCAGAGTAGGGCATGCAGTTCACCTGCACGCATGCCGGTAAGAACCGCCATTGCCCACACAGGATACCAAGGGTGTTCCACATTTTTGGCTTCAGCGAGCAGACGCCGGATCTCTTCAATCGTCAAAATCTCAGGCGGCTTTTCCTCTGAGCGTTTCATGAGTTGGATTCCTTCAGTAGGAATTATTGTAATTCCTTTGATCCGATTTTCCTCGATTGCCCATCGGTAGACGCCGCTAATAGCCGCCTTGAGGTTCACCTGGAAGCTCCTGGATTTTCCTTCGTCCTGTGCTGCCCGTAAAATTTGTCGGATTTCGCCCCGACCAATTTCTTTGGCGTACTGAGCAGAGAGACTAGTGGTCCATCGTCTGAGCAAAGATAAGTTGTCGATAAATGTTGTTTCACTTATTGGCCGGTTCTTATCCGCCCTAGTCGCAATTTCCCATTCATCAATCAACTCACTCCACTTTAGGCCGCGCTCGGCTAGGTTTGTGACTTCTTCTGTGAGTGCCCTTATGAGTCGTTTCTCTTCCTGAAGGGCCGCTTGCTGAGTCTTAAATCCATTCGTTCTTTTTTGGCAACGCACCTGAGGACTGTTTTTGTGCCGAATATTTACATATACAGACCACAGTTGTTCGCCATTTTCATAATATTCTGAAACTGCCATTAGAATTCTCCTTTTGTGGAGGATTCAATGAGGCGATCGAGGTCGAACTTGCGAAAGTACAGTCTGCGACAAAACCTTCGATAGCGAAGCTGGCCGCGATAAACCATATTTCGAATTTGACCTACTGAACGCCGCAGATACATCGCGGCTTCTTCGGAAGTCATCCACTGATTTTCAAAGATCCCTGAAGAGTTCACCTCTCCAATGGAGTCTAATTTCCTGCTTTTGTTAGGGGAAGGCAAGCTTGTCCTCCACGGTATCGACAAGGAGAACAGTCGGTTTTTTCTTACGCTCGACAGGCATTTCGCGGCGGTTATCAACAGGGCTCTCTAACGATGCCAGGGGTTCACCCGTCGTCTTCAAACCTTCTTGAGTCTCCGACCGCGCTGGATTATCCGCCCGCCGCTTGGTGAGTCGCTTATGCGGCGGCTTTGCATTGACGCCAAGTGTTTCAAATATTTTTATTTCGTCTTCAATAGAATGATTACGACCTTCCTTTTTGGCCATTCGAGCACGGTCAATGATGGCTTGGAGCAATTTCACTTTATCTGTGTAGCGTGCTTTGAGGAGCTCTAGTTCTTCCGGCGAAAGTTCACCGCTACGGTGTTGGAGAATAAAATTTGTTAGTTGTTTAATTGAGACTGATACCAGCCCGCCAAGGCTGCTGCTAACAGCCGCAAGATGCTTCTCGAGAGCCACGAGTGACTCTGGCTCGAGAATGATTCTGTTGTTGGTTGGCTTTCCGTCAGTTTCTTTTTCAATGCAATCTATTGGCTCCATGTGCTGGTCCTTTCGAGAATCCATACCCAGTGGCCTTCAATATATTTATCGCTTTCGATCTTGTCTGGAACCCAAACCTTGCGGACTTTGGGCATAGTTAGGACGGGAGCTAGGTTGCCCTCTTTTTGATTCTTATCCTTGGAGTCTATCTTCTGATTCTTTTTATTGAGAGATGAACAATTGGTAAGAGTGATAGCTGCTGACATAGCGAGTAGAAGAGTTAGATAACGCATTTTATTTTGGTCCTTTTTTGTGAGTAGAGACATAAGGCCCTACTCAGTAGAGAAAAATGCTCGCCGATGGCGAAGCGAGAGTCTTTGTTTTCACAGGCTTTTTGCGAACATCACAGAGCACCATGCCTGTCCCTTGGGACAGTAATGGGACAGCCTTTGGATCTAAAATTTCGCGCAAAGTTTTTCCTTCATCGCGCCCTCGGCGGATAGAACACTGCCAGCCAACGCGGAGAAATTCACCGAGGTGGACCATGCTGTGGACATTGGCTTCACTTTGTTGGCCAGAAACTAAGCGGCGATGGATGTAGATTGTCTCGGTCGGTCCATTGACTAACCAAATCACGCGATCAACTGGTACGTTGTTGCCATAATACTCTCCCAAAGATTCGTAGTTCTCTGGGTCCTTGAGAGAGAGTTCTACTTCTAAGGCTATCTTTAATGGTTTATCGGCTGTGACCAGCCACCATCCGTCGGGCCTGTGCATAGGTGTCCTTGGAACCCACGTCGGATAAAACTGTTCATCGATGTGACGCAATTCTTGTTCGGTGAAGAGGTCAGTTCCTTCAGGGGTACCACTGATCCAATCACCTAAATGAATGGCGTGGGAAATCAGGTCGTGGCCAAGATGCTCTGACTTGTAACCTAACGAGCTAAGCGGCAGGAGGAGACCCTTGATTGTATGGAACCCCTTCTGTTCCAGGAGCCAGACAAAGCCTTTGCCGTTGTTTGTGGCCTGAACTCGAATGAATCCGCCCTTTTCAAGTTTGAGGAGCCGACGGTAAACACCGTTGGTCGAGCGGGAAGGACAAATGGCTGTGGCAATCCCTGCAGTGGTAGACACTTTCCAGCGCCAAATAAATTTTAAAATTTTTAAATCCGTTTCGTCATCAAGACGAAGAATTCCCTTAATCATGGTTTGCCCTTTCTTGGCGATAGGCAGCCAACAACTCAGTCGCTTGTTCGATACTCAGGAACGGAGTCTGGATTTCAGATTGCTCGAGGCCGCTTTTCCAAATGGCGCGACCGGGAACCGGCGGGAGCTCATAGGCGCGGCCGTTACTCAAGATGGACATGCTGCAAGCCAGATTTGGCATTGCAAACGACAAGATGCCTGTAAGGTTAGCCTTGATCTGACCATCGACCGCCTTAACGTCAGGCTTTTGAGTGGCAACGACTAAGTGAACTCCGAGTGCGCGACCAAGGGCGGATATTCGAGCGGCAACGCGCCGGGCTTCCTGCACCTCAGGTGCCTTTAAGAGGCCTCCGGCCATAAAAAGTTCCGCCGCCTCGTCAATCACGATGATATGCCGATCGTGGAGTTTGTTGAGCTCCGAGTCGACTCCCTCGGTCACTCGGTTCTCTTCGGGGATTGCGAGGAACTGGGCGATGTCTTTGCAGTTGTTGAGCTTTAGAATCTTTTGCCGATATTCAAGAATGCGGCTGGTTTGATCCAGCATTTCTTTGGCTCGCGTCGCGGAGGCACAAACTTTGACTCGAGGTAATCTTTCGAAGAGCTGAAATTCTAGACCGCCCTTAAGATCTATTAGGCAAAAGTTGAATGTCGGATTCTTGATATAAAGACTCGTGATGAATTGCCTTAAGAACGTGGATTTTCCTCCGCCTGTTTGGCCACCGATTAGAAGATGAGGTGTTTCATCTAAGTGAGATCTGACTTGGCGGCTTCTGGTTTGACCAACAAGGAAACACGCTTTGCCAGTAAGGTCTTGAAGGTCGAATTTTACCTGCCTTGGCATTTCATGATGGGAATAAATAATATCCACCGTGCCTCGGGCTCTGTCCTCCCGCACGTCGTCGATATAGATTTGGAGTGCCGATTCAAGCTTCTCTTGGTTGGCGCGAAATTGCGACAACGGCAAATAGGCGTTGGTCACTCGAAGCTTTCGAGTCACTTCATCAAGCGGGCGATCAAAAATATAATTGGGAAGTTTACCCATCGGACTTTTAAGACCAACGTTTTGAAATACGTCAGTTAGACGAGTTAAAACGAAAGTTCGCTTTAGAGTTTCTCGCAGTCCCCAGACCCAGTAACCGGCGAGACTTCCTAATAAACAATATCCGATATGTAGCCACGGATTTTGTGGATACATCCAGCCAATTTTAATGAGGTTGAAAACAAATTGATCGCCACCTGAGATAAGCAGGAGGTTGAAGAATACGCTCCAGGTCATGCATAAGTGATGAGGAACCGTGTCGTTTACTACTCCGTAGTAGGTTTCGATTATTGGTTGAGTGGCAACAAAATAGGATCTGTGGCTCATGGTCCACCAATCGACTCCTGTCGTTTTCGTGGCGGTAGCATTAGATTTCACCATGTCATTCACCGTTAAACAGGATGTAGAATTCTTGTCCGCTTTTAACTCGAATCACAGCCTTGGTTTGGCGCCATTGATTGACGACTTCTTTGGATTGCTCCAAGGCGGCTGTAGATGCGCCATTGAGCGCGGCATTCTTTAGGTCATTGCGTTTTTTGGGAACTCCATTTTCAATTTTGGTGTCTTGAAGGCCCTCAGCCAGACCACCTAAGAAGTTTAAACCGGCTCCCGCAGCAAAAAGGGCTGCATGTTTACTGACTCGTTCACCGCGAAGACCTGGTGTTTGATCGGCCAGATCACAAGCGTCGGCGCGGATCTGCTGTACAGATCCATCTTGTAAAACCAAATGGGAGAATTGAACATTGAGCCGCTCATCAGATGATGAACCTCGGCCCACTATCACGGCACCTTTTGGCAACTGTTCTTCGCCGTCGACATGCAGGCTTTCGACGAGAACAGCTTTAGTCGGTCCATCAGACGCTCCCGTTATGAATCTGGCTTTAATTAGAGAGCCTGGCGGGATTTTGGTAACTCGTGGCCGCTTGATAACTTGAATGCCTGTGAGTGGAATGGACCGATGTGTACTTCTTTTTTGCGGAAACTTGCCGTCACTCTCCGGAACATTTAAATCCTTTGATGAGCCTAGGGAGTCGTTAAACTCAATAGGAGTAGAGTTGCTCCGGGATTCCTCCTCTTGAAAGCCCATCAATACGGAATATGTAGAAGCAACCAATACAAAGCATCCTCCGAGCCCGGCTAGCACCTTCGTGTTGAGGCTAAATTTTGGACCGCTTTGGCGGAACAAGAATCGACCAATCGCCCAGCGATTCTTATGCCCATTGTCGGCCGCGACCGTCACTGTCGGCGAATCGATCATTCGAGCCTTACCTTTACTTGGCCTTCTTCGGGATCTTTTACCTTAATTAGACTGTCATGCCGACGTGGGGATGAGACCAATTGAAAGCCGCAGCGGCGGCCAGTCAGATATACAAATAGGTTTGTCTGAGCCTGAGGGCTCAATGTGGTAATTGCCAAATCAGCTTTGATATATTCAATTGAGAACAGCTTTTGACCACCAACAACCACGTTGTCCGGCTTAACTGGAAAATTAATAATGGTCGCCATGTATGGACGAATGTACACGGAGACCATTTTATTCTCGTCGCACTTCACGTCTCGAGCTGAGGACGTGTCAGCCATAGCGATTTGAAGGAGTAGCAGCACAATTAACGTACTCACTTCGTCTCCTTTTCAATCGGTACGACGCTTGCGACCATCAATCCATATGGATTGCCGGCTGATCTTGCTTTGGATGACAGTGTGACTTCCAAGGGCCACCTAAACGCTGAGCGCACTTTTCCAGCTGCAACCACGCGATCTGCCTCCACAATGAATAGGCCATTACTTTCCTTGACTGAGCGGACCAAAATCATTTGGGTCATAGATCGTTGTTTAAATTCCTTCTGTTCCTGATTGCGGAGAGTTAATTCTTGTTGAGACAGGTAGCCGTCTGCTGGCTGAGAATCAGAATTGAATCTTTGCTTAATGGCCTCTTGCAAAAACGTTTCTATTTCCTGTGGAGAATGTTTGCTGTCGATCTTTTCCACGGCCTTGGTGAAGCAGCCTCGTTCAAACACAAATTCCTCTCGAAACGCGAGACGAAGGCTGATTAAGACAAGGCATAGGCAAAGAATAGCGAATGCTATAGTGACTCGCTTTAAATTTAGATTTTGTTGGGCTAATGAAGCCCAGGCTTCAGTGTATTTCAAAATTGTTTCCTTTATAATTCATATCTAGTTTCGGGACCGGTTTTTGGATTGGATTTTCCCTTAGGAGACTTCGAAAGAAACTTACTGGCTGAGGAAGCTCTATAAGCAGTTGTCTTCGTCAATTGAATGGTTTTTTGGGTATTGAGCGTAAAGCCTCCGACAGCGAGGGAGCCAATGTCTTTGGTCATTTGAGAAAGTCCGATGCCTGCAAGTGCACTAACAAGAAAAGGAGTGAGAAGTAGCGAGCCTGCCAAAATAATGTTGAAGGCGATAGCGGTTAGAAAACTCACTTGCGAACCAGGGTGATTGATTTGCGTTAATGCCGAACTCCAGAGAATAGTCGCGAAGACTGACCAAACGATTTTCCAACAAGCTACTTCAATCAATGACCGGAAGAGAGCGCTGGTCGCCGCGGCCGTCTGCGGCAGAACATATAGGGCGATTAAAATCGGCGAGAACACATAAAGCAGGGTCCACACATAAATGTAAAACGCATCGGCGATATGGATCGAAAAGTAGAGTAGGAAGAAACTCAAGAAACTAATAACCATCATGGCCATGTCTCTAACGGATGACCAAGACCAAGATAGCTCACCCAGCTTGTCTCCCATTCGATCTAAAACTAGATGAAATTGGTTGAGGTCCCCAAGCTGCCTTGCCATTGCATCTGTAACTTCGGCGATGGCGTTAGTAACTTCTGGGTAGAGGTGTAACATAATGCTTGCGACAAGCACGCGACCAACGAGACTTGTGAAATTTGGCACGCCTCCCACTGGCCACTTGAAGTATTCAATGGCTAGGCCAAGCAGTAATAGCAATCCGACCAGCGCATAGAAGATCCCTTGGAAGATGTTGTGGACCTTGCCAGCCTCGTCGGCCAAAAAAACGATATCGGTAATCAATCAAAACCTCGGAACTTTGAATGTGTAGGACTTTTCCTTGAGACCGCGCTTTAGCGTGTTTGCACTTTCTAAATATTGGTTGGTCTCTTCCTTTTCTTTTTTGTTTGTTAGCGCCATTGTCTGAGCTTGAAGCTTAAGGCCGGTTGCTTGGGTTCTTAGCGACTGGTTCATCACTTGAAGCATAACGCCGAGAGTTTGTGCTGTTAGCTTTTGCGCCCCGCCCGGTGAGACGTTATGACTGTATTCTTTGATAACTTCTCCAAGGTCATCGATCTCAGCGGTGTATTTATAGATGTCGTT
>JAYSTF010000137.1:0-7806 GCA_043720065.1 Pseudobdellovibrionaceae bacterium
GTGGTTCCGGAAACGTGAAATTGGGTGGTTCCGGTTATTTGAAATCAGGTGGTCCCGCTATTTTGAAATTGGGTGGTTCCGGTTAGGCGAAATTTCGCAATCGGCCACCTTCCGAGTGCAAAAAGTTTTATTGAATATTTCAAATCCATTTTTTACCGAAGAAACGCAGTACAACTCATCTTGTCAGTCAAAACGCCCGCTACGGCAAGATAGCAGCTTTTTAAATGACGTGGTGTTGCCTATCAAGAGCGAGAAAAAACACTGCTGTGATACAGGCGAAAAGCCATGCTGGTGGAAGTGTTAGAACTCCTACTTTACTGACCGAATGATATCGTCGAAGTAATTCATCTTACTAGGACGAGGATACCAGACAAGCGCAAGGGGGTCTTCCATAGCTTGACCCCTGTTTAAAGTTACAAGCGACTCATCAGCCAAATAAGAAGCGGCAACACTTTCGGTTAATGTACCAAAGCCCACGCCCGCCATAAACATTTGAATCAAAGCCTCATTCTCGTTAACAAATAGACGCTCTCTTTTTATTTCTTTCTCTAAACTAAATTGGGTCAGGTAGTTTCTAGTGGTTGGATCTGATTCATAAAAGTCAATGATCCGCTCAGTATTCAAGATTTCGATTAATTTTCGACCTTTCCATTTTGATGAGGCAACCAAAAGATACTTGTCTGGTTTGAGTAGCTTACTGTCCATTTCGTTTGGAACTTTAGATGGGTGAACAACACCAAGATCTGCTTCTCCACGTCGAATGACATCAACAATATTGGCATGATCGTCGGACTTTAGGTGAAGTTTCAAAAACGGGTATTTGAAATAAAGTGGCCGCACACTGTCTGAAATGCGTGTTGAAATGGCACTGGTGGGACCAACGAGCGTTAGCTCCACCTCCTGACGATAATCGCCTTTTACTTGGCTTAGAAACTGCCCTTCCAGCTCACGGCTACCTTGGCAGAAATGTAAAAGAGCTTTTCCCTCAGACGTTAAAGACATTCCTTTTCGAGAACGAAGAAAAAGGGTTAACGAGAGTTCTTTTTCTAAGGCTTTAATACGCTGAGTAATGGCAGTTTGTGTGACACCAAGCTCGTGGGCGGCTGCGTGCATCGTTCCTAGTCTCGATACAGCTTCAAAGGCTACTAAATGTGGATTTCTTAAGATAAGCATATCTTATCAATATATCATAATAATGAATTATACAAGATGCCAATTTCAATCTACTTTTCGGCAGGAACATAACCTTAATTGGGGGAGGAGAAATAGCATGATCAGAAAAATAGGAATTTTAAGTCTAATAATCGCTTTGAACTCAAGCCTAGCACTTGCGGACGGAGTATACGCGAATTGCGAAAATGGAAATATTTCGTTCACAATTGTGCAGGATAATAGGAGGGAACTTGTTGGGTTTTTATACGAAAGTAATAAGCCCAATCAGCGTGCGATTGAATTTGAGTGTGAACGGTCAAACGTTACTCCAAGAGGAGGTTCGCCACAGGCCATTTATTGTAGCCATAGCTCCATTAGCTTTAAGGCCGAGGCAACTATGTATTCCGGTTTGATACTTAAACTAAATGATTCAGAACCAATCGAACTAAAATGCGATTCAGCTCGAGTCAATCGAACATCATATCAAGCCATAAGTTTACGCTGCTATAAGTACAATGGTGTATGGCATTGTCCCCACCCGAGGTAATTATGAATAAATTTTTATTAATATTATTGTTGGCCTCCTTTTCTCAATCGACTTTTGCCTCTGATGCATTCGTCGACACAACTAAGGACTTTTCGGTAAGAGCTTTTGTCAACGATCCAGGCTGTATGTCCGAAAACCCTTGGGACTCAGGATTTAAAGATCTTTTTAATCGGCTACGGAGTCAGGCAAGTACAATTTGTACACAAGTTCAATCACGAGCTAGGCTTATTCGTAATAATTATTTTTCCTGCCGCGATTCAATACTTACTGGAGTTCAGACTTACAATTGTTCACCCGCACCGCCCGAAAATTGTGATTACGGCAAATGTTGTCCAGGCGGCGTATGCGATTAAACTTTTACCCTTTTCTAATTAAAAAATATTTTGGAGGATTTATGAAACTTAAAAGTATAATTGCGCTTCTGGTAATGGCATTCAATACACAACCGTCTTTGGTTTGGTTTTGGATTTAGTGGTTACATTCCGCGAGTTCAGATGGTCCATCGACCTATCCTTAAGTCGTCCAATGACGGCTTTGATGACGTTGTAGCTCCAAGGCTTTTTCATTCGGGACTTAATCCCTTTGGCATTCAAGCTGGAAACGATGGAACTGATGCTCTGTCCCTGTTTCCATAAACTTTGGATCAATTGGAGAGTAGGGTATTCAGCAGGGTCCTTAATGACGTCGCCCTGGAAAAAGCTATACCCAAAGGGAGGTCTTGCGCGAGTTTTCCCGCGACCCCGGCGCCACTGTCGGAAGGTAACCGGGTCTTGGGGGCGGAGTTCCTGCCTGTGAGCCCGCAAGGAACTCCAGACGGTGGTCTTTGGCAGTCCTGTTTGCGCGGCTATATCGGTGACCGAGAGCCCCTTTCGGTAAAGCGGGGAGACTTACTCGGGACTTTGGCGGCTACTGCCTTTCCAAGCTTCTCCGGGAAGTTGAGAAATTAAACGACGTTGAATCTCGCTGAAGGTCGAATCAGCGTCGAATGTTTCTCCTTCTGGTAACAAGGCCGCGATGTCTTCTCGGAATTTTTGGTCCAGCTGCTTTTCAGAAATGGCCATTTCAAATTCAGCCCTTGAAACTGCATGCCCTGCGTGTTGCAGATATTTGGTGAAACATTCGATAACTTTTTTGTCCGATATTTCGGGAAATGCTTCGAATGCTTTTTGGAAGTCAAAGAGGTCTCGGCCTTTTTTTCTTTGATAGAGCGCCCTCAGTTTGGTTCCCATGATTTCTTCGATCTGAAATGTTGTGATTTGTGCTTTTCCTGAAAACCATGAGGAAGTCACTTCATATGGTACATGTCGATGTCCTAGAACGCAGAAGTGCTCGGCGTTGTTCGTTTCTATTTTCAGTTTCATGTTTTGCTGTGGCTCTATCTCGGAGCGGAATTTATATCGCAGGGTCACTCGTCCGGTCTTAAGTGCGACGTTTGGTTTGCCAAGCCACGAATCGAGCTTCTTCCTGATTGCATTGATGACTTCGCCAATGGGCTCTTTGGGAATCTGGACAAGGTCGATGTCTTCCGAATATCGGGTCGGCTGCTTGAAAAATATCTTCTGCAGGGATGTTCCGCCTCGAAAGGCAAGGGACGCCTGAATTTTGGTATCTGAATATAACTCACAAAGAACTCGGCTGATAATCAAATCCTGCTCGACTTGATGAGATGCCGGCCAAGGCGCAAATTCCTTCCATTCCTGAATATACCGTTCAGCAATCATACTTCATCCGGTTCTACGTCGGTGTTGATGATAATCGACCATTTTTTGTTTCGACTGATCTCCTCCCTTGCTCCCGTCTGCAAGGCAATGAAAACGTAATCCCGTTTTTTCAGCCATTGGTAAAGATCTTCAACCAATCTTAAATTGCCATAGGTTTCTAGGAGGTAACCGACCCGTTGTGCAAGTGATAGATCGTTATAAATGTTGGCTACGGCGGGAAGTTTTTTTCGGCTGATTTGCTTATGCATTTCAAGAAATACCGTTGCGACATGGGAAAACCCACCAGCACGCCGATAGTAGCGAACTAGGTCAAAGGCCGTTGCTTCCGGGGTCGAGACTTTCATGTCCCCCTGAGGGGTTTTGATGTTTTGAGTTGGCACTTTCGAGGCGAGCTTATTGGTCATGAACCGGATTCTGATTTTTCCTGCGCGAATAGTCTTTAGTGGAGTGTCAGTTATCACCTGAAGTTCTTGAACAGACTGGTGAGTGGCGCCGTAGTGTTCGGCGGCGGAGAGAAGTGCCAAGTAGTAGGGTCGCTGCAAAAAAACCATTAATTCCTGAATATACCAAGTGGGAGGAGGTGAGCCGAGCGTTCGATGCTGGATTCCAACGATGACGTAAAACCCGGTCACTGGCCGAATGAGGTGTCTTTTTTTAATGAGTCGCTGTGAAGACCGCATAAATGCATCTTCTGTCGTTGAGAGTGCTTTTAGCGCTTGATCTTTTGAAAAGGTAATCTGCCCCCTCATCTGTAAGGCTTCTAGGTACTGGGAGAGTTTGAGATGGTTCCCTTTTGTTCCCATACTTTAAAAGTACCATAAAATGTCGTTTTTACAAAATTATATCGTTCTATAAAAACGACTAATAATGTCGCTATTTAATAATTATAAAATTACTAACGTATTGAATATACTATATATTTAAATTTATTGAGCACTCAACTAAAGGCTATCGATGGGCTGTCTCGAATTATGACGTTGGCTAGGTACAGCCTATTTCCAGCTCAAGAAATTCAAGGAGGCCAAGGAAGTTTGGGAGAAGACTTTGGTCCTATTGCCTTCAGATAAATTGGTAAAAGAAAATCTTTTTGAATTCATTTTCTACCCCCGTTGGTTTGGTTTTGGATTTAGTGGTTCATTCCGCGAGTTCAAATGGTCCATCGAGCCGTCCTTAAGTCGTCCAATGACAGCTTTGATGACGTTATTTCCCGACGTTTCAAAGCCTGCGTAGATTGAGCTAACGCAAAACGGACCCCTTCCGTTCGTGGGTCCGTTTTTTTGTTTCAAGGGTCCAAAAGGGGGATTTTTTGGTTTTTGTACTCATTAAGCAGATCCCTTTGATCTCACGAAGGAGAGTTGGATTCAGGATATCAGAATACAGCTGCTTCAATACCGCGCAGGATTGAAGTTGTTCTGGTCGTACACGGTGTTCCGTAGAATTTCGCGCCACCGAACTCGATACATTAATAATAGCCGAACCCGTGTTGTTAGCAATACGCGCAGCGCGTTGAATTCATCCCAAGCGTCGGCGATAAAAGGAATACCACCGAGGAGACGAAAACATGATTCGAAATCTTACGCCTGATGATTACGACGAATATTACCGAGTGCGCCTCAATAGCCTACAGCAGTATCCGGTCGCCTATTCCTCGATGCCAAAGCTATTTATCGAGGCATCGCGTGAAATGCATCTGAAACTTCTCGCAGATAGCGCAAGCGACTCGAGCCTGTTCATTAAAGGATATTTCGAGGACGGGAAACTCTTGGGAATCATTGGAATGCTTCCAGAAACAAGAGAATGCGTGGATCACAAGGCTTCAATGTGGGGATTCTACGTAGATCCCGATTATCAGGGAAAACAAATTGGGACTAAATTGTTAAACGCGTTTCTCGTCGATGCAGTGAACGACCCGCGCTTAAAGGGCGTACGGTTGATGGTAGCCGTTAATAGTGAGGCCGCAATCTCGCTTTTCTATAAAGTGGGATTTGAAAAATACGGACAAGAACGAGATAGTATTCGTGATGGCGAAACATACTACGATCAAATTTATATGCAAATTGACTGTCGTATCGACAGGCGCCCGTAGAGCGAATAATTGAGATGGCTTACGGTACGCATTTTTTAGTGCCTACCAGGAAGCCAAGTCCCGTTGTTCAGCTCCTTCAGAACCCAGCTTTCTAAAGCGGCAGGCACAAAGCTAGAGCGTTTTGGTTCGGAGCTGTATTGGACAAAAAACAAATAGCCGCGCATGTTCATGCGAGGCTGTTGCTAAGGACTGAAGTGTCATCCATACAGCCCGCGAGCCCCGGCAATATTCAAACGGGCTCATTCACAATTGCTTTGTACTGAGCCCGCTCTCATATCTGACACTGCGCCCATGCGAGAATTTTTCGCTATCTTTTTTGCAGTCTCATAAGCTCAGTGGCGCCAAATCCTTGATAAGAAAAAAGGACGCGAGATATCCATCCCGGAGCCATCTGCCGGCCGCTAGATTTACCATTCTGAAATTCACAATAGGAAACAACTAGAACGAATCCTGGATATTCTCTGGATAAGCGTTCAAGTTCAGAAACACTATCTAAACAAGATTTAAATGTTACGGGGAGCCCGTTTGAAGATGCGAGCTCACCTTCATTAATATTCATGCCGCCAAAGGGAGCCTTAATGACAATTTTTGTTCCATCTTGAGGGTTACTAAGGACGTTCGCGTGGACACTACTCACTGTTAAAACGCCCACAATGATTATAAATAGAATTCGCATATAGTAGTACCTTGTTCGTGTTAAAAAATGTTAGTTGCTCATAAAATATTCGCAATAAAGATGCCAGTGGGAAGTAAAATCGAGCGCCACGTACCTGATTAAATCCTGAGCGATAAAGGCATCATCTTCATTTTCTTTCGCGAAATTTGGGATTCCGCAAGCGGCGGCGCTCGCTTCATAATCGCCGTTTGCCAAGGCAGAGAATCCAACACGCTCGTCCTGGGCGATGTGCGATCAATCAATACCCCTGCAGGAGTTTCTCACAAACTAAATGAGCTTTCGTTGCAACACGCGCGAAGATGGACTGTGCCGCAGCAAAGACAACATTTTGAGGCTCAAGCCCTAGGGTTTTTCGAATATCCGCGAAAACTTCGGACTTAATGAGTCCCGCGCCCATACCCTCAAGGTCTCTGAGCGCCGATTCCCACTTTGACCTGTGCGCGCGCACATCCGCTAATAGGGCATCATTCACCGCATCTGGGCGGCCCTGATAAACCGACCTCAGCAACCACCCGTGATAGAGCATGGAAAACTGTTCACCGATCTTCGCTTGCGAGTCGTGCAAGATCCACTTCTTGTCCGCGAGGTTCATATGATTGGTATTCGCCATGATTTCCACCAAATCGTAACTGAGCAGCGCGAACTTTACCCGACTCGCTTGGTCGGCGGGATTGGGAATCAACGACTTGATCATAGACTCAAGCTCATGGCCCATCTCGACGGCCCGGCGCTTCACCGGGTTGAGCGTCATCCATGTCCACAACTCAAAAAATCCCAAAGCGAGAGGCGCTAAAATAAAACTTTGTGCGAAATTATCGGGCTCGACCAGAAGCGGTGCCGCCATCGAAAGAATCATCACCATTTTGCCTAGAAACGGCAGCCCCTTTGCTGTCTCCCACCGAATGTACGCCGGCGTTTCACCATAAACCCAATAGGCAGATTTGTGTTTGGGAAAGACATTTCTTTGCACGAACACGGAGAACCAAGCTAAAAACTGCTCGTACTTTCCCCTCCGGGTCAGCATTTCCTCTAAACTGAAATTATTCACGTTGGTTGAGAACTTGTAGCCTGTACCTTGCATGGACATGTGCCACACGGCTTCAAACTCGGACTTCCCACGAAAGGGCACTCCGCCCTCGCCGGCTTCCACGCTTCCGCCGCTTCCGTCATACTGGGTGCGCTTGTTGTCGTCTTTTAGGCAATTGTAGGCTTGGATGATTTCCCTGATCCGCTCGCCGTCGGGATGGCCGTATTGGGGATGGTGAAGGCGGCAAAGCGCTCGAAAGGCCTTCTTGATCTCGGTGGTCGAAGCGTTCTGGGGAACCCCAAGAACTGTGTAAAAGTCCTTCGATTCTTCTGCGGCGGACTGGGGTACCGACATTGCCGCTATGGCAATTATCGATACAAACGCGAAAGAAAGGGCGGTCCCGAGACATTTCATTTTGTCCTCCGGAGGATTGAGGTCGGTTGAGCAAGGTCTCGACTTCCCCCGTAGCAATCCGGATGCCGGTCGAAAACCACTAGAAAAGTGTCCTCTCCGCTCATGCTAAAACGGTGAAATCCTGGCTGCGGCGCTTGGATAGTTCCACTCAAGCATTCCTCCGCGAACACTCGAATTATCCAT
>JAYSTF010000138.1:0-22375 GCA_043720065.1 Pseudobdellovibrionaceae bacterium
ATTTATGATAATTCTATGGGCCCACCAGTTCCGTATGCTCTCGATTGCCGGAACAGGACCATCGATCATATGCGTCGCACTTAAATAGCGTTTCGCTGGTCCTAAACGAGATTGAATCTTAGGAAAGAAATTAGAAACCCGCGGAGTACGACTCCGGGAAAACATGACTGACGCATATAATCGATGGTCCTGTTCCGGCAATTGAAGGCTGAGCGGTTCGGCGTACCTTCAACGGCTTAAGTGGTTTTCAGTCACAAACTCCTTAACCGACATGTATTGGCGACGTCGCGAGTGATTCTAGCTTCCGCGGCGGAAGCGATCCTCGTCACGACTGAAATGGAGGGTGATTTGGCGACAAAACAGGACATTGAAAGGTTCGAAAATAAGCTTGTCCAGCTGGAGTAACGGCTCATTATAAAGCTTGGTGCAGTTGTCGGCGCAATAGTGACCTTAGCAATTGCTACCACTGCCGCCTTAGTTAAACTATTCTAAATCTCGGCTCCAACTCTTGCTCGCGGCGCCGCGGCTGATTGAGGGCCGAGACCATCCGCAGGCGGCAGCGCTGTTCTTTCTCAATATCAACATACTGATAAATACCAATTAACTGATATCAGAGCTCTAACGCGGCGATCGCCTCTCAACACTGCGAGCAAAATGAGGCGCCTAAAAGTTTGCCCGGTTCGGCAACTGTATGGTCATAAGCAAACATTCTGAAAAAAGAACTACGGTTGCTTGTGCGCAAGATGTTCAGCTAGTTGATTGCCTAATTGCAGATCTTGACATGTGATTTCTTGAGCGATGTCGTACCTGTATCCTGCAGAAGTAATGATGACGAAGCCTTCAATTCGGCTGAATCCAGCATAATCAGTTTCATCCGCAAAATTGGAATTTAGGATGTTCCTGAAGTCCGTTCTGAGTGCGTTTTTATGATCCACAAGCGAGGCTCTGTGATAAATGGAATACATTCCATTGGTCTTATCTAGAACAAAGAAAAAGTGATTTCCTCCCGACTTGAGAAGGCCTACCGATCCTCGAATTAATGGGAAACGCCCGCTGGATACGTCGGACTGGAATTCACGCTTCAACACGGGCTTAAGATCGGAACAGCCATTCGCATCGGCCATGAAGCCAAAAGGGGCAAGAATGATTAAAAATAAAATGTTCATGGACGCCAGCAACTTAGACACCTCATTCATCTTTAGCCTCACCCAGGACGACGGTCGTTTAAAAAGTTTTATCCGTTGCAATGCTAAGGCCAAAATATTGTTGCGGATGCCCCGCCCATGCTAAACGCGGTCTTCAAACAATTCAGCAGCCGTAGTCGCAGGGCTTATTTACACATATATGTTGGAACGCTGTTGCCAAGAATAGTTCCGTATTTATCAGCTCCAAAACAAGCTATACCTCCGTCTGAGGCTCTGCCAACTTTATGGGAAACAATACACTGGTATAAAGGAACACTGTTCCCATAGACTGCTCCATAGGAATCAGCTACGAAGCAGCTCATCGTGCCGTCACTTGATAGGGCCGCCCGGTATGATACGCGACACAGGTATCCTGCTACACTGCTCCCGGAAGAAATCCCCTGAGCGTCAACATGATAACACGCCATTTCTCCATCTTGAGCTGGCAGAACACGATAAGCTGCTGTTGCAAGGGAAGAAATTCCTAGTAATGCTGATACCAACAGAACACTAAAGGTCATTTTCATAGGCACTCCATATGTTTATTTTTTTTCTTCAGGAGTATCTACTCTTTAAAACTTACTTTCAACTGTAGAGATATCGACAAAGTGCCAAATCTCGCACCCCAAAAGTAATGGTTTGGTGCAACCCGAGATCAGTTGAATTGTGCGAATTCGACCGCGAATGATTCTGGATAGGCGCGCACAATTTTTATCGAGCCTATAATTTTTGTTGACGTACTTTCGCGCCTTCTAATTTCGGCGCCAATTGATTCAATCCTATGTTTTGTTTTAAAAGCGATTTTGAATTGGAATCGCCCGCTACATTGACGTTTAAGCTTAATAGCCGGCCTCGCAACGTGTTGCTCGGTACCTGGCAAAATCCTCGCTTAAAATCATGTGGTAGATTTCCTTCAATTCCGCGAAGGAGGAATCTAATGTCATCATTGCTTGATAAAAATCAACTCGAGTTGCATGAACGCGCAATTCAATTAAGTTTTGAGTTCCGCCGCCTCGAGGGCGAACTTATTTTAATCTTAGGCGAAATCGATCAGCTAAAGTTTTTTAGACGACTGGGGTATTCCAGTTTATTTACTTACGCCGTTGGCGCTTTGAGATTAAGTGAGGCCAATGCTTACGCTTTTATTTCTGTGGCACGCAAAAGTCGCGAAATTCCAGAATTGAAAATGGCTGTCATTGAACAAAAAATCACAGTCGCTAAGGCTAGTCGAATTGTGGCCGCGATTACTAAGGAGAACGTACTCAGTTTGGTTAAATTTGCAGAGACGCACACAACCCGCCAAACTGAAGTTGAAGTCGCTCGCCTTCAGCCAAGCGCCGCCGTTTCGGATAAAATAAAGTTTAAGGGGGAAGATCTTGTTAAGCTTGAGTGCGGGATCACAAAAGGCACGCACGAAAAACTTGAACGGGTGAAATCGCTATTGGCGGCGAAGGGGCAATTTAGTTTAGACAAAGTTCTAACTGAGGTTCTGGACAATTACTTAGAGCGACATGACCCGGTTAGAAAGGCCAAGCGAGCGCTTACAAAGAAGCCGAAAACCATAAAACTCTGCGCGCGCAGAGTTCAGCCGGGTTCGAAGCGAGCGCCACTTCCTGCTCGCACCAAACATCAAGTTCACGCCCGAGATCAGGGCCGTTGCACTCATACTAGTGAAAACGGCGATCGTTGTGGGAATGATCGATGGATTGAGCTTCATCATATTCGACGTGTTTGCGATGGGGGTGGGAATGACGTGGAAAACCTAACGACGCTCTGTGGTTTCCATCATGATTTAGTGCACCAGTTGAGGTTGCCGCTGCCTTAAGGCGCGGAGTAATCATCAGCAGCGCAACTGCTGTGCCTGACTTTGCCCCGCTGGAACCTACTCACTGGCAAAAGAAGCCATAGACCCCAAACGATTGAATTTGCTTAACAGTTGGATACGTTCGCCCTGGAGACGCCGCGAGCGATTCCGCTTCCGCGGGCCGGAATTAAACCAGGTCCGCCTTCGACCTTAAAATCTGAATAGGATCTAAAGTCGCATAAATATCAATCTGGCGTTTCAGCTTCTCAGACGCCGCAACTAACGCCAAATCGCCGCCCTTTTTCTTGAGTTCAAATGCGAGGCTGGTGAGCCATTTGATGCTAGGCAGGCTTAAGAATTTTGCGCGCGAAAGATCAATCGCCACGCGGCGCTTGCCCTCGGCGACGAGCTTGGTCAATTGGCCACAAAAGGAGTCCTGATTAAAGGAGTCAATGCGGCCCGAGATGGCGACGACCACCCAGTCTTTTTCGGTTTTAACTTCCCAAGGTTCGCGTTCAAATTCCATAGGGCAAAAGTATCTTGTCGGCGGCTAAACCTTGTCAACCTTGAGGGCCAAATGAAAAACACGACTCTGCCCGTCTTATTCTCCCCCAAGTCATAGACAAGGGGAATGAATTCGAATAAGACTCTCCGCACCCATGAGACGAATGAAAATATTCTCCGGCAATTCGAATGTGGATTTTGCCCGCAAAGTCGCTCTGGCTGCGGGGGTTGAGCTTGGTCACTCGGACATCGGGCGCTTTGCCGATGGCGAAGTCCAAGTTGAAATTCATGAGAGTGTTCGCGGCTGCAGCGTTTTCGTGATCCAAAGCACCAATCCTCCTGTGAACGAAAACTACATGGAGTTGTTCCTAATTCTAGATGCCCTAAAACGCGCCTCGGCGGCCGAAGTCACCCTTGTGATGCCTTACTACGGTTATGCCCGCCAAGATCGCAAAGTCGCCCCGAGAGCTCCTATTTCCGCCAAATGCTTGGCTGATTTGTGCGCAGCGGCTGGTGCCCAACGCTTGGTTGTGGTCGACCTTCACTCTTCCCAGATTCAAGGCTTCTTTAACGGCCCCGTGGATCACCTTTTTGCCATCCCAACCCTAGCCCGCGCTTGGCGGGAAGAGATGGGCTCAGGCGATGAGTATGTTTGCGTCAGCCCTGATGCTGGAGGGGTTGAGCGCGTTCGAGCATTTGCTAAGCGAATTCAATGCCCTATCGCCATTATCGATAAGCGCCGAACCGGGCCCAATGAAGCCAAGGCTTACCATCTTATTGGCGATGTTAAGGGTAAAACCGCGATCATTTTGGATGACATGATTGATACGGCGGGGACTTTGACTCAGGCGGTTGACAGCCTGCTTAAAAATGGGGCAAAACAAGTGTTTGCGGTTGCGACCCATCCCGTTTTGTCTGGACCGGCTATCAATCGGTTGGATGAAAGTGGCGTGGAAAAAGTCTGGGTAACGGACACGATTCCACTGAAAGAAGCAGCGCTAAAGAATGGAAAATTTAAAGTCGTAAGTGTGGCCCCTGTGGTGGCTGAAGCTATTCGCCGGATTTACACATACGATTCAGTCAGTGCCCTTTTTGATGAAAATTGATTAACGAAAGAGAAGAACCATGCCAGTACAAAACCTCACCATCGAAGTCGCCCCACGCACCGCGGGTAAACATTTTTCTCGTGGCTCACGCCTCGAAAAGCGTATCCCGGCCGTTGTTTACGGACCGAAAATGAAGCCAGCGAATTTCACAATGGCTGAAAACGACGCGATCAAGTACGCCCGGCGCGCATTTGAAAACACGATTTTCACTCTAAAGTCGAACGACAAAGACCTTAACGGTTTGGTTGTTTTGCGTAAGCAAATCGACATTCACCCCTTAAGCCGCCGCCCGATTCACCTTGATTTCTTTGCCCCTGACATGAGCAAAGCGGTTCGCGTAAATGTTGAACTTCGCTTTACAGGAAAATCCTTGGGTGTTGCCGAAGGCGGGGTATTCAGTGCCGCTCGCCGTGATGTTGAAATTGAATGTCTCCCAACAGAGATTCCAGAGTTTTTCGAAGTGGACATTTCAGGCATTGGCTTGAATCAGAGCATGCACGTTTCCGACGTGAACTTCCCATCGAATGTGAAGCTCATCACTTCGCCCGGTGAGACGATCGCGACTGTCGCTATCGTTGAAGAGGTTGTAGCCGCAGTTATTCCAGATGCAGCCGCTGTTACGGCCGCTGCTCCTGGCGCAGCTCCCGCAGCTGGCGCTCCCGCCGCTCCTGGTGCGGCCCCTGCTGCAGCCGCAGCCGGTGCGGAAAAGAAAGACGAAAAGAAGAAGTAATCCTCCTTATGCGACGGCGGCTTAATCAAGCCGCTTGAGAGCAGCCTCTTTTAAAGATGCTGCCGACCCCGAACTGGAGGCTAAAGCTTTGAAACTCATTGTTGGCCTCGGCAATCCCGGACCCAAATACGCTCTCACCCGCCATAATATTGGATTTATTGTCGTCGATGCTCTTGCGCAAGAGCTTGGCGTTTCTCATTTTCGTGATGAACATAAAGCAAAGACTGCAAAAACAACGTTGAACGGCGAACAAATAATTTTGGCCAAGCCGCAAACATTCATGAACCTCTCCGGCGATAGCGTAAGACCGCTTCTTGATTTCTATAAAATCGATGTGACCGATCTCTTAATTCTTCAGGACGAGGTCGACATTCCCTTCTCTCATATTCGCTTTCATATTCGCCGCGGGCATGGCGGTCATAATGGGATTCGGCATTTGCACCAAATCTTAGCGACGGAGGACTATGCTCGACTGAAACTTGGGGTTGGAAGGCCGGCTGATCCGCGCTTTCAGGTGGCGGATTATGTTTTGGCGAATTTCTCTGAACCACAAAGTGACTTGATTGAATTTATTGGCGATGCTTGCGAAGCCGTTTCGCTCTGGACAAAAAATGGGACAGAAAAAGCCGCCAATCATTACAACGGCATGAAAAAGGAATAGGTTTTGTATGGCTTTGCAGTGTGGCATCGTGGGTTTACCGAACGTAGGCAAAAGTACGCTCTTCAACGCGCTCACTTCAGCGAAAGCGGAAGCGGCAAATTATCCCTTCTGCACCATCGACCCAAACGTTGGCGTTGTGACAGTTCCGGATCCAAGGCTTGCGGAAATCTGCATTCGTATAAAACCGCAAAGTGAAGTTCCAACCGTCATTGAGTTCGTCGACATTGCCGGCATCGTCGCCGGCGCAAGCCAGGGTGAAGGTTTAGGGAATAAGTTCTTAGCCAACATTCGAGAGACCGATGCCATTGTCCACGTTGTACGTTGCTTTGAGGATCCTAACGTTATCCATGTGAGCGGCTCTGTTGATCCTCTTCGGGATATCGACGTAATCAATACGGAATTAATGCTCGCCGACTTAGAGTCGGTTGAAAAGCGCTATAAGAAGATCGAAAAACTTGGCAAGATGACCAGCGATCCAAAAGTAAAATCAGAATTCAATATTTCAAAAAAACTTTATGAAGCGCTTCAAGCAGGCCGGCCCGCGCGCTCAGTCCAGGTTGAGGATTCTGAAATTCAAACTCTAAAAGAGCTTCATCTTTTAACCAGCAAACCGGTTCTGTACGCCTGCAACGTTAGCGAAGAGACCTTTACTGCTGGCAGCAGTGCCATGGTCGACTTAGTGAAAGAGCGCGCGAAGAGCGAAGGCAATGAGAGCTTAATGATTTGTAGTTCCATGGAAGCCGAGATCGCGCAACTACCTCCGGAAGAACGGGTGGAATTTCTTGCTTCAATGGGTGTAACCGAGCCAGGCCTTGCCCGCTTGATTCGGGAAGCCTACCGATTGTTAAATCTAGTCACTTATTTTACCGCCGGTGAAAAAGAAGTCCGCGCGTGGACGATTCGTAAAGGAACTAAGGCTCCGGGTGCCGCGGGCGTGATCCACACGGATTTTGAACGCGGGTTTATTCGCGCGGAAACATATCACTGCGAGGATCTTTTTAAGTACAATACAGAAGCTGCCGTGAAAGAAGCCGGCAAGTATCGCTCAGAGGGCAAAGACTACCTCGTGCAAGACGGGGATATCATGTTGTTCCGCTTTAACGTGTAAAGCAAATCACCGGAAAGCAGGTGCTCCGGTGATGGCCTGACCAACCACTAGGCGATGAATATCCTCGGTCCCCTCGTAGGTATTAACCGTTTCTAAATTCATCATATGGCGAATGACAGGATATTCATCGATAATGCCATTGCCACCGAGCATATCACGAGCTTCGCGCGCGACTTCGAGAGCTACTTTACAATTGTTCATTTTCGCTAGCGACACATGATGAGGCTCGATTTTTCCTGCCTCTTTTAAGCGGCCAAGCTGAGTGACGAGCAGTTTGCCCTTGGTAATCTCTTGCACCATCTTCACGAGTTTCGCTTGAGCTAACTGATAATGAGAAAGAGGCTTATCAAAAATCTTTCGCTCCCCCGCATACGTCAATGCCGTGTGATAGCAAGCGTTCGCAGCCCCTAGCACGCCCCAAGCAATGCCATAACGGGCTTGCGTGAGACAACCAAGCGGCGCTTTAAGGCCCTCGCCGTTTGGCAAAATGTTTTCTTCAGGCACAAACGCATCTTTCAGATGAAGTTCGGACGTTACACTCACACGCAGAGAGAATTTTCCCTTCATCGTGGAAGTCGTAAAACCTTCGGTGCCCTTTTCAACAATGAAGCCGCGGATTTTGCCGTCAAGCCTAGCCCAAACAATAGCAATGTCAGAGATGCAGCCGTTTGTGATCCACATTTTGTTGCCAGTGATCTTGTAACCACCTTTTACTTTTTCGGCTTTCGTGAGCATGCCGCCAGGATTTGAACCTGCATCGGGCTCTGTGAGACCAAAACAACCAATGAGTTCACCACGGCCGAGCTTAGGCAGATATTTATCTTTTTGCGCCTCCGAGCCGTAGGCAAAAATCGGATACATGACGAGCGCGCCCTGCACGGAACAAAAAGATCGAATGCCCGAATCTCCGCGCTCAAGTTCCTGCATCACTAGTCCGTAAGCCACATGACCAAGACCAGCGCAGCCATAACCTTGAATCGTGGAACCAAGAAGTCCCATTTCCGCAAAGCGCGGAATCAAATGCATCGGAAATTTTTCGTCGCGATTAGCTTCCTGAAGGGTAGGTATGATTTCGCCATCAACAAACTCGCGCACGCTGTCGCGAATCATCAGCTCTTCGCTGGTTAACAAACTGTCTTCACCCATGTAGTTCAGCGACTCATAACCAGCCATATTAGGAAACCCCTCTAAAGTGACGACGGTACCAGGAAACCACAATCCAGGCAAACGAGTGATCAGGCAATCCCTGTTTGCCTGATCACCAGTCTGCCTGGTATCTTCCGGGGGAATGTATAATCGTGCTGAGATCGTAGATCAGAACTTTGTTAACTTCCTGCGTGAGGGGCGCTTTCCGGAAGCGCGAAGCCAAACGACGTTAGAGGAAGCCGGCCTCAAGCCTGAAGAATTCATGGACTTGTTTGAAACGCAAGTTATGAGCCGGCAAATAGACCTAAGGGCGCGCATTTTAAAAGAAACGGGCGAATGCTTTTATACGATCGGTAGCTCGGGCCACGAAGGCAATGCCGTTTGGGGAAAGGCCTTTAAGCTCACCGACATGGCCTTTGTGCATTACCGCAGCTGCGCCTTTATGATTCAACGGGCCAAGCAGCTTCCTGGCTCAACACCGCTTTATGAAACCATGCTCTCTTTTGTCGCTTCAAGCGAAGATGCGATAGCGGGTGGCCGCCATAAGGTCTTTGGCAGTTTCCCACTTATGGTTCCGCCTCAGACCAGCACGATTGCCTCGCATCTTCCCAAGGCATTAGGTGCGGCATTGTCCGTCGGACGCGCTAAAGATTTGCGATTAGAAACTGCTGTCATGCCAAGTGACGCGGTGGTGCTTTGTTCCTTTGGCGATGCTTCCGTCAATCATTCGACTGCCGTGGGGGCAATTAACTCCTCTCTCTGGGTCGCGCATCAACACATAAACGTTCCCCTAATTTTTATTTGCGAAGACAACGGCATTGGCATTTCCGTTTCCACCCCCAACCGCTGGCTTGAATCGCAATATGGCGAGCGCCCTGGGTTAAAATACATCGCTTGCGACGGGTTAAATCTCTGCGATACTTTTTTAAAAGCAAAAGAGGCCGAAGCCTACGCCCGGCAAAAACGCCGTCCTGTTTTTCTCCATATGAAAACAGTGCGATTGTTGGGCCACGCCGGATCCGACATGGAGCATACTTATCGCGCGCAAAGCGATATTGAAGCCACGGAGTTTAACGATCCTCTGCTTCACTCGGCCAGGATCATCATCGATCATGGAATTGCGTCAGCGGAAGATCTTATAAAAATTTATAAAGACACTGAAGGCCGCGTTGCCGCTATTGGCGAATATGCGAAAACTCGGCCGAAGTATTTAAAGCCTGAAGAGGTGCGTGAATCCCTCACCGCTTGTGCCTTTCCGAAAGAGGCCCGCCCCCCTGTGATGGAACCCGTGATGGAGGAGATGTTCGGCAAAGAATGGCCGAAGATGAAGCAGCCACTGCATTTAGCCAAACTAATTAATTTAGGTTTACACGAGCTTCTTAAGCAGTATCCCGGATCCGTTGCGTTCGGCGAAGACGTCGCACAAAAAGGTGGCGTCTATAACGTCACAGATGGGCTTTTGAAACGCTTTGGCGCAAAACGAGTTTTCAACTCGCTCTTGGACGAGCAAACGATTCTGGGAACAGCAATTGGTCTTGCTCATAATGGGTTTTTGCCGATTCCGGAAATTCAGTTTCTTGCTTATGTGCACAATGCGGAGGATCAGATCCGCGGCGAAGCCGCAACTCTTGCGTTTTTCTCTCAGGGCCAATTCACAAACGGTATGATTGTGCGAGTAGCGGGGCTGCCGTATCAAAAGGGTTTTGGCGGGCATTTTCACAATGATAATTCATTGGCGATTTTCCGTGATATTCCAGGCCTCATCGTAGCCGTTCCATCAAATGGTGCTGATGCAGTTAAAATGCTTCGCACTTGCGCCAAACTGGCTTGGGAAGAAGGCCGGGTAGTTATTTTTGTTGAGCCTATTGCACTTTACATGACGAGAGATCTGCACGAACCAAACGACAAACTTTGGACAACGCCATTTCCCCCGGCCGAGGAAACCATTGAGCTTGGCGATTTTGGTGTCTGGGGCGATGAAGATTCTGAACTTACGATCGTCACATACGCTAATGGCTATTACCTCTCCAGGCAGGCCGCTCAAATTTTAGAAAAAAACCATGGCGTAAAACCTAGAATCATTGATCTCAGGTGGGTTGCACCCATCGATCGCGAACGTTTGATTGCCGAGGTCGGTGACGCGCCCAATGTTCTTATCGTCGATGAATGTCGCAAGACGGGATCACTCAGCGAATGGATTGCCGGCGCCATGGCTGAGTCCATTCACCCGTGTCCAAGAGTGAAAGTCATCGCGGCGGATGATTGTTTCATTCCGCTCGGAAAAGCAGCGGCGGCTGGCCTACCTCACCGCGATCAAATCGTGCATGGCGCTTTGACCCTGCTAAACAAGGTTTGATAATGAGAAAACGTGCGGTCGTCATTTGCCCAGGACGTGGAACTTACACCAAGGAAACTCTCGGCTATTTGCGCCAGCATGGCGGACTTGCCTCAGAATTCATTGACGATATCGACCAAAGACGGCGCACTTTAGATGAAGCGACCATTACGGCACTAGATAGTGCCGAAGTCTTTAAGCCTCAGGTCCACACTCGGGGAGAAAACGCATCGTCACTTATTTACGCCTGCGCCTATGCCGACTTCATGGCGATAGACCGTGAGAAGTACGACATCGTAGCGGTCACAGGTAACTCGATGGGCTGGTATTTGACTCTTGCTTTCGGTGGAAGTCTTGATTGGGCCAGCGGTTTCGAAGTGATCAACACCATGGGCTCGATGATGAAAGAAGAAATCATTGGTGGCCAAGTTATCTATCCAATCTGCGACGACGAGTGGCGCCGCATTCCGGAACGTGAAGCCACCGTCGAAAAGGTGGCCGCACAAATTCGCAAGCGTGAAGGTTATGAAGTTTATCCGTCGATTTATTTAGGCGGCTTTATTGTGATAGGCGGAAACCGCCTTGGCGTTACCGCACTTCTAAAAGAGCTGCCACCAATAGAGAATTACCCGTTTCAGTTGATTAATCATGCCGCGTTCCACACTCCACTTCTGCAAGGCACGAGTGAGCGAGCGCTAACCATGCTGTCGCAGAATCTTTTTTCTCCGCCCGCAATCCCGTTGATCGACGGACGAGGCTCTATCTGGCAGCCCTTTTCCACTTCCGTCGAGGGCTTACACCATTACACCTTAGGCTTTCAGGTGACTGAGCCCTACGATTACACCGGAGCGATTACGGTGGCGCTCAAAGAGTTCGCCCCAGATGCGCTGATTCTACTTGGACCCGGAAGTTCACTGGGCGGAGCAACCGCTCAGATTCTGGTCGAAAATAATTGGCTCAACATCTCATCGAAGTCTGATTTCGTGAAGCGCCAGGCTGAAGATCCATTTATTCTAGCAATGGGACGACCCGAGCAGCGAGGCCTTGTAATACAAGCATAAAAAGCCCCTGATATCATGTATTTAAATGGCTACTTCCTATGATAGCACCGCTCATGAGAAGCAATTGACGCAACGCATTTTTTACCCTAGTCTGTAGGAACTGAAAGCTCATGAGGTGTTTGAGATGGTGGAAGTTCAAGTGGCCGTCGCGGATCGCAAGCAAATGTCAGTGCACTTCGTAAATGTCCGAAAGCTCCGGTTAAGTCCCAAAGCCCGCCGGCACCTCAAAGCCGTGCGCTAACGGCCCCGCATCTGCGGATCAAACGCATCCCGAAGACCATCACCAAACAAGTTAAATGCCAGCATGGCCGTGAAGAGTGCCACTCCGGGCGAGATGATCAAATGGGGATAGCTACTTAAGCTTCTCCAACCCTCGTTGGCTAACACTCCCCAACTTGAAAATGGCGGCTGAAGGCCAAGGCCTAAAAAGCTTAGGAAACTCTCGTAAAGAATATTCGAGGGAATCTGAAACGTAAGCACAACAATCACAGGCCCTAGAATATTAGGAATAATATGCCTGAGCACGATGCGAAACCCAGATGCTCCGAGGGCTTTTGCCGACTCAATATAAACCATCTGCTTCACTTGAAGGACCTGGCCACGCACAATGCGCGCGAGTGTCACCCAACCAACCACGCTCAATGCCATCAGCATTCCGGTCAGCGCCTTCAATTCCGGATTCGTAAACACGTCGTAAGAATCGAATACGACCTTCACTAAAATCAAAAGCACCAAAGTCGGCATTGAGTAAAGAATATCCACGAATCGCATTAAAACAGAATCAACCCGCCCGCCGATCCATCCGGATACCGCACCATAAGCCATACCGAGAACGGCCGAAATTAACGCTGTGATAATTCCAACCGCCATCGACATTCTCGCGCCATGAATAAGGCGCGAGAGCATATCGCGGCCAAGGGAATCCGTACCGAATAAATGATCGGAGCTTGGCGACGCCAGAATCTTATCCATGTATTGTTCATCAAAAGCATAGGGACTGATTTGATAAGCAAAGAGAGCTGCGAGACAGAGGAAAATAATAAACCCTAGGGAAACGACTGCCACTTTGTTGCGCTTAAGCCGATCCCAGCCATCTTGCCATAGACTTTTGCCTACTTGAGCGGAGCTCATAATTTAATCCTCGGGTCGACGTACGCATAGAGCAAATCAACTATCAAATTGCAAAGCACTAAGATGGCCGAGAATACGAGTGTCGTTCCGAGGATAAGCGGATAGTCACGATTAGACACACTCATCACCATGTGCTTTCCAATTCCTGGCACCGCAAAGATTTGTTCGACAACGAACGAGCCCGTTATAATTCCTGCAACCAGTGGGCCTGAAAAAGTAAGAACGGGAATCAAAGAATTACGTAACACATGTTTAAATAAGAGTGCCCGCTCGGAAAGCCCCTTTGCCCTGCCCGTTCGAATGTAGTCCGAGCGGATCACTTCCAGAACACTGGCGCGAACCAAACGAGCGATAACCGCCGCAGACCGCGTTCCCAAAACGATAGTCGGCAAAATATAATACTCAGGCCCCTGCCATAGTGCCGGCTCGAACCAACCAAGACCAAAACAAAAAACTAAAATAAGAATGGGCGCTATCAGAAAACTCGGTAACGAAACTCCGCTAATGGCAAGTGCCATCAAACTATGGTCAAGCCACCGATTATGAAATCGGGCGGCGATCACGCCGGCCGGAATTCCAATCAGATAGGCTAGAATCAAAGAGTAAATCCCCAACTGAAGAGATGCCGGCAAACTTTCACCAATGATTTCGGAAATATTGCGCCCGAGGTATTTGTACGACTCGCCAAGATCCCCGCGCAGAATATTGCCGATATAGGTTGTGTACTGCTCTAAAAGAGGTGCATCGAGTTTGTATTTGCGCTCAATAGCCGCTTTGATTTCAGGTAGCAGTGCTTTTTCAGAATCAAACGGCCCACCCGGCAAAATCCTCAAAAGCAAAAACGTCGCAGTGGCAATGACCCAAATGGTGATGGCCGATTCGCCCAATCGTTTTAGGACGTAAATGCTCATTCCGTTGATGATGGTGTAAAATAAAATGGAGCCAAACGTGACCGCGGCCATGCCCCACCAAATGAAGGAAGGCAAATCCACGTCAAAGAAGTTTAATAAAATCAGAAGGAGCCAGGTAAAAGCTAATCCTGGCCCCATCGCCCACGTGATGCGTTCGCTCACTGAAGCGTGACTCCCTTGAGTAAATATCGGCTTAAGCCGTTTTCCTTAAGCCCTTGGACGCGCTTTGAAATTAAAACCTGTGAAACCATAGAGTAAATCGGCATTGCCGGCACTTCATCTTCGGTTAACAGTTTTTGTGCTTCCGAATAGATTTTGCGGCGCTCTTCTTTAGCGGTAATGCTAACTGCTTTATTGACCAACTCATCATAGGCCTTCGAACTCCAGCCGGTGTGGTTGTTTTCAGATACGGCCGACATTAGATTCATGAAATTATCCGGATCTGGATAATCCGCAATCCAACCCAAGCGGTAGATCGGCGGCGTGTTGGTTTGTAGACTGGCCAGATACACTTTCCACTCTTCATTCGCGATTTCGACCACAACCCTTAAGTTCTTTTTAATCTGAGCTTGAACGTTTTCGGCAACGCGCTGGTGATCTTCGTTTGTGTTAAAACCGATTTTAATTTTTGGAAATGTCGCGCGGTCCTTGTACCCGGCTTCATCAAGCAGTTTTGCGGCAAGCTCCGCATTGAACTTAAGTCCGCGGTCGGCCTCGTACCCAAACATCCCAGCCGGAATCCAGCCCGAGAGTGGAATTTGCCCACCGGCTAGCATGTCCGTAATCTGCTTTCGATCAATGGCGTGAGCGAACGCTTTTCGCACTCTAACGTCATTAAACGGTTTAACGCGAGTATTGAAGCCGTAGTAATAAATGCCGAGAGTTCCCGACTCGCGATACTCTTTGCGGGTCCTTAAGTTTCGGATTTCACGTGACGGCAGCGAAGGCTGGAAATCCAGTTTGCCCGCGTCAAAGAGACTGATGGCGGTGAACATCTCGTTAATCATGTAAGCAAGGACGTATTTAGTTTTCGCCTTTTCGCCGTAATATCCATCGAAGCGCTCAAGCACCAATGCCTTATCGTGGTCCCAGATTTTTAATTTATACGCACCAAGGGTGACCATGTTTTCCGGAGCTGTCCAACGATCGCCATGCTTTGCAATAATATCTTTACGAAGCGGGAAAGTCGCATGATGGGCCAAGAGGTAAGGGAAATAACTTTTTGATTGCTCTAGCTCAACCACGAGGTTGCCTTCGCCATCCATTTTAATTCCCACTTGGGAGAAATCAGTAACTTCCTTTTTGTTGTATTTTTGTGCGTTCTTTACGCCAAAAAGGAAGTAGGCATATTCTGATGCCGTTGCGGAATTAAGCAAGCGTTCCCAGCCATCGATCACATGCTGACCTGTGAACTCAACGCCATCGGTCCACTTGACGCCTTTTCGCAGTTTGAGAGTCCAAATCGTCGCGTTCTCGTTTGATTTCCATTCGGTCGCGAGTGCTGGAATTAAGCTAAGCTCAGGATCGGCTAGATTGTATTCGACTAAACCTTCCATGATGTTGTTTTCCACCATTGAGGAAGTCGTGTCGGTCGATTTACTCCAATCGAGCGAGGGTGGCTCTTGAAGAATATTAATTCTTAATGTTTCACTGATGGGAAGGTCGTAATCGGCCTTCTTGTTTTTCGTGCAGGCGGTTACCGACAAAGCGAACGACAATGCCATCAACGACCGCAGCCAGATTGTCATGTGGGTCTCCTTCAAGTGATTTGAGCGCTGCCTGGTTTTATTTGATGGCTAGATGATGTCAAGGGAGGGACTAAGCGTAAGGGTCAATTTTCCCAAATTTCCCTTGGGGTCGGGCGCCCAGTGATTTGGACTGGCAGGGAGGATGCCAACCAGGTCAGCTCCCGACGATCTGAGGAGTAAAGGTTGCGGTAGACGCCAAAGTTTCTAGAAACCTTCTTAACATAGTTGCGGGTCTCCAGAAACGGAATGTGTTCAATGAACTCATCCATCTCTAGGTGGCCGAATTGAGCCAGCCAGCTATCCACCCGGTGCGGGCCGGCATTATAAGCCGCGGCAACTAGGGGGACTGAGCTTTTAAACTTCGTGCTAAGTCTTAGTAGGTACCGGGATCCTAAGCGAATATTTGTCTCCGGATTCAAAAGCGACATTGGTTTAAATTGCTCTTCTTCATCGAGAAGGCGAGAAACCTGGCGGCCTGTTTCCGGCATGACTTGCATTAATCCCTTGGCCCCGACGGGAGACAGAACGTCTGGCTTATAGTGACTCTCGGCGCGCATGATGGACCAAATCAACTCTGTTGGCAGCGAAAACTGGGAGCTAAAACGTTCGACATAGCTTTTATAAGCCTTAGGGTACGCAGTTTCCCAAACGGCTTTCGCGTTGATGTAACCGCCTTGAATTCTCTCTTGCCCAAAAAAACTATCGCTGATGGAAACCGCGCGATGAAAGGATTGAATGGTCTCATAAGTTTTCACCAAAGATTTTAAAAAAGCTGGATTACGGGTGCGGCGCTCGACTTCGTAGAGCTCATGACGAGCCCAATCGGTATGTCCAATCGCGATTAAGTCTTGGGCGACCTCGAAGCGGCGGCGAAGTCTTGGATCTTTAAAATCCGTCACTTCGATTTTTTCGTCATCATCGCTATCGACTGGGCCGTCATCGGAAAGGTCGACGCCAGTGTCTTCTTCTCCCGTTTCGCTAGAGACAGGAACTACTTCCTTGTTTAGAGAGAGATTATCTTCAGATTCATTTTCATTTGGCGCTTCACTGTTTACGGCAATCTCAGCCTGAGCATCTGCTGCCGCACCGGTCGTCGCAAGAGCAGGCCCCCTGAGCGGAACTTCTTCCTGGCTAGATGGTGATGGCAGTTGAGCGCGGCGAACTTTCGCTGCCATTGCGTAAAAAGAAGATGCGTCTGGTTTTTCCAAACTCTCAAAAAGAGTCTTGGCCTCTTGAAGTTTTCCCATACGGGCCAGCGTCATTGCCATCCAGTAAACAGTACGGTCATCCCGTGCTGGTGCGACTAACCGTCGTTTCTTGCCGCGTCCTTGCATCGTCGCCTTGGCTGCATTTTGCAACGCAAGATGCTCGTAAGCGCCCTCATAGTCACCGCGTAGGTATCGAACCCAAGCCAAATTCCATCTGGCGTCGCGCGCGAGACCCGAGCTTGGATAAAGTTCTATAAAGCGCTCGAACCGGCGCATGGCACCGTCGTAGTCTTGGAATTGATAGCTCATGAAGGCTGCCTGAAATAAAGCTTCACGACCGAATTTCTGAAATGGAATGAGCTCATGCGCTTTCATAAACATGCCGACCGCCGTCTGAAACTCGCCCGCGCGAGAGGCGGCTTTGGCCAGCAGAAGAATGAACGGCACACTTTTTTGATGGGCTTGAAAATAAGCCGAAAGAATCCTTAAGGCGTCTTCTGGATAGCCTTCACTGATTAAAAAATTAACCAGCATCATATCGGCGCGCTCAATATCCTCTGGTCGCCCGCTCACTCTCAAACTGTCCATCTCCCGTCTTGCTCGTGCAGACTCCCCCGCCAATTGCAGACGGCGAATTCTTGTGGATTGATCACTGCTATTTGCGACGCAACCAAGTCGCTGACCTGCTACCGTCGCGTTTTGCAAACTCAATGTCCAATCATAGGTGAGGGAATGAGTTGGATGCTCGGCATAAAGACGGCGCGCCACCCGGCAAGCTTGACCGATATTTTTGGTGAGCACCGAAACCTCCATCTGCCGCCACAAGACATCTGGAAAATTAGGTGAGCGTTTCCATTTGCGCGCGAGATAAGTGAGATGCCGGTTAGCTTCGTTTAAGTTTTTTTCCGCCATGGCAATTTCGGTGAGCGAATACCGAACTTGAAATTTTAGTTCTGAGGGCGGCTTAAAATAACCCACTCGTTCAAGAGCTGCGCGGGCGTCTTTATAGCGCTTAAGTTTTATATAACTCTCGCCAAGCAAGTAAAACGCGTACGCAGAAACATTCGTTTTTAAAACCAAGCTTTTTTCTAAATGTTGGCGGGCCTCTTCAGGCTGCCCAATGCTTAAATGAATATCGCCCGCGAGTACAAGCGCAAGAGCCCGTTCACTATCGGGCCTTGAGCTTTCATGGGCCGGCGATAAAGTCCTTAACGCCTTATCGGCGTGTCCTGCCTGCGATAGCGTTCGTGCCTGGGTTAGTAACGCCATCTGTCCCCAAACCGTTGAGCAGTTAAGGGAACTGAACAATAGTGCGCCCACCAATTTGGCGCTGATTCTCTTCGACATCCTTGTCTACTTCTCCAACTAACTTATGACGTTATATTAAAATTTTAACGGCTCTTGGTTCTGAGGGAAAGTCGCGTCCTTGGGTATTCTAAGATCTGTGGCGCCCAGCGTCTGAATTGGGAGCTGGCTTATGATTAAGACGGCCACGACTTCAGTTCCGGTTAACGAACTTGACGGACGCCTTCAAACGTCGGTTAACGAAGATGGGTGTGGGCTCAGTGTTGCTAGAGGGGTTTTAAGTCATGGCTAAAGCAAGATCAGTATTCGTTTGCCAACAGTGTGGTACGCAGCGCTCACGCTACGAGGGGCGCTGCAGTGATTGTGGCGCCTGGAATTCTTTCGTCGAAGAGCGTCCCATGGCCGTGGCAAAAGGTGTTAGCGGCCGAAGTTGGACTACCGGCTCCACCGGCCAGCCCTTGGTCGGACTAGACGAAGACACCACTGGCCCCGCGCCAAAAAGAACTTTTACCGGGATCAAAGAGCTCGACCGGGTTTTAGGCGGAGGCTTAGTGCCAGGTAGTTTTGTTTTGGTGGGTGGCGATCCAGGAATCGGAAAGTCGACTTTGCTTTTGCAGATGTCCGCAGGTCTCGCGGAGGGTGGCGCTGGAGTCATTTACAACTCGGCTGAGGAAAGTGTTCAGCAAATCCAACTTCGCGCCCGTCGTTTAGGCGTGAAAACTGGCGAAGTGAAAGTGACAAGCGAGAGCAATCTTGATCGCATCGTCGAACTTGCTCTCGAGCACCGACCACCGATTTTAATTGTCGATTCCATTCAAACTGTTTTTTTAGAGGACGTTACATCAGCTCCTGGGTCAGTGAGCCAGGTTCGCGAATGCGCCGCTAAATTAATGGGCCTGGCAAAATCCCACGGCATCACCGTGTTTATTATCGGCCACGTCACGAAAGATGGAAACCTCGCTGGTCCTCGTGTGCTTGAGCATATGGTGGATACAGTTTTGTCATTCGAAGGCGATGGTCATCATCACTATCGGTTATTACGCGCTTTAAAAAATCGCTTCGGCGCGACTAATGAACTTGGCGTTTTCGAGATGGTCGGCGTGGGCTTACGCGAAGTTGAGAATCCTTCGGCGGTGTTTTTAGAAGAGCATGGCGATAAGCGCGTGGGCGCCGCAATTTTTCCGGCCCTTGAAGGCAGTCGGCCAATGCTCTGTGAGATCCAAGCGCTGACGAACTATTCGCCCATGGCAATGCCCCGCCGAACCGCGGTCGGCCTTGATATTAACCGCGTTCATATGTTGGTTGCGGTTTTAGATAAATTCATCGGCATGGAATTGTCCCACGAAGATGTGTTTTTAAATGTGGTTGGAGGTTTACGGTTGTCTGAGCCCGCCTCTGATTTGGCAGTAGTCGCTTCGCTGTGGTCATCTAAGACTTTTCGCGAATTACCAAAAGCCTCTGTGTTTTTAGGCGAGCTTGGATTAACCGGTGAAATTCGCTCTACCGTTTTCGCCGAAGACCGCTTGAAGGAAGCCGCGAAACTTGGTTTCAAAATCGCTTACATGCCGGTGGCGAATAAACGATTGTTAAAGGACTCGCCTGTTTTGAAAGATATTGAGTGCCGGTGGCTTGAGGACATTGCTCACATGGCTCGGCAGCTAAACAAAGACACTGTTGCGGGCCCGCCGCGGACGGCAAAGCCAAAAAAGGATCAGCCTGCTCGGGATGATTTGGACATTTAGATTCGCCCTTAAGGCTTCTTGCCACTTACCAGAAATGCCTAACTAGCTGATTTTACGCATATTATCGCCTTTCTCCGGTCCTTTTTTGTGAATCCTCATCCAGTGTTCATTCCCTTAACCTATGAACAGTGGATGAGGTGGATTATGCCGTTGTTCGAAATTGATACAGAAGTCGTTATCGATGCCCCCGTTCAGCAGGTCTGGGCAGCTCTTGTAGACTTCGAAAGATACCAAGACTGGAACCCGTTTATTCCACATGCTGCTGGAACACCGGATGTGGGCACAGTTCTCAATATTCGAATCAGGCCGGTCGGAAAGAAAAGTCAAAAATATAAAGTTCAAATTTTGGAGGCAGTTCACCAAAGTAAACTGACGTGGCTGGGACATCTTGTGCTGCCAGGACTCTGCGATGGTCACCATGTGTTGGAGCTTCTTCCTCTCGAAGGCAATAAAACTAAATTACTTCACAGGGAAACATTCCGCGGCCTTCTCGTGCCCTTTGTTCGGCACAGCTTTCTAAAACTTAGAATTCTTCCCGGATTTCGGGCCATGAATACAAGTCTTAAAGCCTACGTGGAGGGGCAGGCAACATTATGAACGACACATGGGATTTCGTTGTTGTAGGAACAGGTATGGGTGGCGGACCAATTGGCCTGCGCCTAGCCCAAGCGGGATTCTCAGTTCTGTTTATTGAAAAAGGTCTCTCTCCTGAGGCCGCCGACTCCATTAAAGGACAATTCGCAGAGTCACACTCTAAATCCCTGCCAACGAGTGACGTTCTACGTCGGGCGGGCCGCTCCACATCGCAAATATTTGATATAACCAAAGGCGCTGAGAAAAAACTTTTCCCATTTTTAGGCAGTGGCGTTGGCGGCTCCAGCGCCCTTTACGGCATGGTTCTTGAGAGGTTCAAGCCCATTGATTTCAGAAATTGGCCGTTGTCCTACAAGTCCTTTACAAATTATTACGACCAGGCGGAGCGCCTTTTCAAGGTTCGCAAAGAGAGGCCCATTCGTCACGCTGGGATTCAAAAGCTAAACTCCTTCCTCATTTCCTCAGGACTCAAGCCATACACATTGCCGTTAGCTAACGAAGAAAACCCCAGCTGTGGTGAATGTCAAAGCATGCTCTGCGCCTGTAACTGCAAGAATGACAGCAACAAAATATGTATCGCGCCGGCGCTTCAAAATCATGGAGCCAGTCTGCTCACTGAATGCGAAGCGCTTAAAATTGAAGTCTCAAATCGCTCGGTTTCAGGAATTCATGTTCTTCATAAGGGTCGTAGCCGCCTGATTCTCGCAAAGAATGTGATTCTTGCCGCCGGAGCATTGTGCTCCCCGGTTTTGCTTCAGAGTTCGATAAGTAAGGAATTTCCTAACGGCATCGGCAATAATTTCGATTTAGTTGGTCGGCACCTGATGCGCCACTATGTCGATCTTTTCGCTCTTAAGATTGACAGCGAACCGCAAAATAAAAAGGTGAAAGAAATTGGCCTAAATGAATTTTATGACGACGGGAACGAAACTATCGGCACCGTGCAGTCTTTTGGCCGCCTTCCTCCGGTCCATGTCATTGTCGGCCAGCTGGAAAAGCAAATTGCCAGCAATCACTCCCTCATTGTGTCTACCTTATTCCGGTTGATTAAGCCTTTGTTAACCCTTGTTTTAAAGCAGCTTTGCAAAGGCCGTTTAGTGATGGCCTCGATTATCGCCGACACTCCGGTTTATGAAAATCGCGTTTGGCTCAAGGACGGCAAAGTCGTTCTGCGATATCAAATTTCAAAGGTGGACCAGCGCAAGATTCACAACCTAAGAGTGCAACTAAAAACCTTATTTAAACCACTGAATTTGTGGTTCATACCGTCCGCGGAGAAGAACGAGATGCTGGCGCATGTCTGTGGCACATGCCGCATGGGACATGACGCTAATACAAGTGTAGTGGACCTTGAAAACCGGGTTCATGGCGTAAAGAACCTCTATGTCGTCGATAGTTCGTTCTTCCCATCCGCCGGAGGCACCAATCCTGGTCTTACAATTGCCGCGAATGCTTTGCGCGTAGCGGAAATTCTCATCATGAAGAATCAACGCAGATTTAAGGCCTCTATGCCTATGGGGGCGCGGTCCAATTAAATATATTATAGTCACCTGGTCTGATCTGATCGCCCCAGAAGAGGACCGTTTTTGATTCTTTCAGCATCAATGAATAACCTATATTTGCGCCGGCGAACGCCGGCGAATTAACTATAAGCGCCGGCCGGCCATTCAGCGGAACGTAATACAGCACCTGCTGCGTCTGGCGCGGCGGAAGCGGGATTGATTGCAGGACAGTCTGCGCCAGGGTGATAAGTGCCGTTGAATTATCCGATGACAGGGTGACTGACTGAATTGAGTCTAAATTAGTTTTTGTTAGTGGCATGGAGTTCACTTTTCTACATGCGAGTCCATTCGGTTTTACAAAGACATTTACGATCCCAGTCAACTTTACGATTGAGACGATTAAAAAGTCGTTCTGGGAAATTTCCGAAATTTGTATGTCGTCGCCGCCAGCAGCCGGACAAAGTTCGGCTGAGTTGCCGTTCTCAGTAGAGATTGCAATGGCCTTTAGAGTCCCATCGCCTAAACGATGTTGGCCAATCAATGTTCGGGAATCTTGGGCGAAAAATGGTTCGATCGTAGGCGATATGGAAAACTG
>JAYSTF010000139.1:0-22250 GCA_043720065.1 Pseudobdellovibrionaceae bacterium
AGGGTGGCACTCACGGTCTACAGCCCTCGCAGAATGTCGATCGCCTGTTCGACGCCAGATTTCTGCAATCGGCGTTTCACTCTCAGGTCATGTAGGTATTCAGGGCAACATTCACTCCAAGCGTGCTCAAAACGTCGCAGGTGGCATGATAACTCGCTTCATCGGAGCGTATGCGGAAGGTTCGATGAGTCGAGGCCTTTTAGGTTTTTCGCAAGGTGGTGCTGAGAATGGATTAAAGCAGGCCACTTCCGAAACAGCTAAGGACCAAGCTGACTCGTATGCGTCAGATTTAAAGAAAGAGAAACGCTGGATTGAGCTTGAGGCCGGAGTCGACTGCTTGGCTGTCTTAAAACAGCCGTTCGCATTTCGAGATCCGGGATCTTATGCACGATAAGAAATTCCATGAGGATATTCATACCGCACTGATCGTAAGCCTGGGTTTTGCGGGGATCATCATTTATCAGAAATATTACTTCGCGGTTCTTCAATGGTTCAAACCGGCCAAACACAAGTTCGCCGTGTTAGGTCTTGCGCTATTCGCCCTCTGCTTCCTTATATCGCGAGGAATTGACCGTTTGGCTGCTAAATATAGGCTTTGGGCTCAATCGCGATCAATTCTCGGTGATGCAAATGGAGCCGTCTATTGTGGAGAAACTACGGCCGGCGAGCGCGTTTTCATTAAGCCAAATCAGCGCGCAATGCATACGCAGGTGATTGGCACTACGAACGCAGGAAAGACGGAATCAGTCATTCTCCCGTGGGCGATTCAAGATATTCAGCAAGGGCGCGGTCTAATTCTGATTGACGGAAAAGCCGACCGCTCGCTACTGACAAAGCTATACTCGTATGTCGTAAGAGCCGGTAGAGTTGATAAGTTTCGATTATTCTCCCTCAGTAACATCGCCGAATCTCACCAGTTCAATCCATTAATCGGAGGTGAACCTGGTGAAATTGCGGAACGTGTTTTCAACTCTTTTGAGTTTGAAAATGAATACTATCGGAGCGTCCAGTTTGAAATATTCAACAAGTTTCTACTGCTCTTCGCGCAAGCTCGACTCGTACCAACGTTTAAGAGGCTTCATACCGCGATCACCGATCCCGATAGATTAGTTAATTATCTGGATGATTGTGATGACTCACTTCGTTCTTGGCTCGATGAGTTTGGAAGACTCGACAAAGCAGAGCGACTAAAAAGAACCAGTGGACTTACCGCAGCCTTAAGCCAATTTGCTTTCGGGAAAACCTCGTTGCTTTATAATTGCGAGATACCGGCAATAAATTTGGAGGAAGCACTGGCTCAGGGCCAGATAATCTATTTTCAGTTGCCGGTCCTCCTTTCTCCGTTTCTAGGTAAAGCGACTGGTAAGCTCGCCCTACAGGCTTTGCAAAGCGCAGTAGCGGGACGCCATCGAGGAAAGGTTGAGCCAAACTTCTACTCGGTATTTCTAGATGACTTTACCGAATACCTCTATCCGGGTTTCGTTTCGATTCTCAATAAAACGAGAAGCGCAAACATTGGTGTGGTGTTCGCACACCAGGCTCTTGGTGACATCAAGACCCTGGGAGAGCCGATTTCTAATTCGATTCTCACGAACTCGAATATTAAAGTCTTCATGCGGGGAAGCGATCCGGAGTCAGCTGAGTATTTTGCGAGAGTGATCGGCACTAAGCAAGGGATGAAATTTACGGAGCGTGCGAAGCGTGGGGTGATTGGACGAGATTTTACGGGCGATGTTTCAGCTCGCGAGGTTGAAGAGTTCTTATACCATCCAAACCGCTTCAAATCGAACCTAGGAACTGGTGAGGCGGTCGTAGTCATACCCCATCCTAGAGGCAGTAAAGTTGCGCAAATGAAATTCCAAATGTTTAAAGACCTACCAAAAAAAGAGCCCTTGCTCGTTTTGAAGACCGAATGTCCAGATCTTGCGAAACTAGAAGAACCAAAAGCAGAGAAGTCAGAAGGAGAAAAGGATGAGAGTTACTCTAATTAGTTTCATCGTCTTAGGCCTCGCAGTGAGCGGCTGTGCGACACAGAGCAAAAGTGTTGGCATGGGTGCCTCAGTCGGCGCTGGCACTGGCGCCTTGATCGGCGGAATTGCCGACCCAGGAAAGAAAGGCGAATACCGAACTCGAAATGTAATTCTTGGTGCGGGCCTTGGAGCAATGACCGGCATGGTCGCGGGCTCCTTAATTCATAGCAGGCAAGAAAAGGCAAAAAAGGAAGCCTTTCTTCAAGGCCAAAAGGCGGGACAAGTGCCAGTTTCAGGCGCGATGCCGAGCCTTAGCCAACCTAAAGTAGAAACTCATTGGGTTGAAGGAAAAGTCCAAGGCAATCGTTACATCGAAGGTCACTTTGAGTATGTCATCGTTGAACCCGTTCGGTGGGATGTGAAGTAATGCCCGCTAAGTATGTTCCGGTTCGCGAAGTCGAGTTTGCGGTTTCGGTAGGATTCATAACCAAAGAGCTCTGGCGCGAATTCTTCTCCCACGGAGGGCTTAGGTGGCAACAGGCCGTTTGGCGGCAATTTAAGGAGGATGAAGTCTTCCGGATGAGGCCGGATGCTCCAAACGTCTACTTACCAAACAGGAATCATGCGCTCGTTCGTGGGTTTTGTGAAGTGCCCGCGAGGGGGCCGATTCTAAATCAGCTCGGCCACGACGAATTAGTGGCAAGAACCTACCTTCAACTTAAGCGGACCAATCCAAGTATAGAGATTCTGACCGAAGCACAGCTTAAGCGGGACGAGCCACTTAAGAATAAAGGGGTGGCAATAAGCGAATACCGAAAGCATCCAGACCTTGTGATTGTGGCCGGTGGACAAAGAATCGCAATCGAGATTGAGTTTAACCAGAAGAGTAGACGCAGATACCAGGCGATTCTAAGAACCCACCGAATCAAAGACTTTGCCAGAATCATCTATATGGTCAGAAGCGCTTCAACCAAAAGGATTATTGAGCGAGCAGCTAACGACATTTCATTTCCGGTTCGCCAAATTCCGCTAGGATTTGGCTCAATCGCGGAAGTTCGTAAGAATCCATGCGAGACGCCGATACGCTCTGGCGAGGAGAAGTGTCTACTCCGAGATCTGCTTTAGTAAATTGAAACGTCCTTCGCACATCGTTCGCGAGGCGAAGGATCGAGCGAAGGATAGAAGAGAGAATCGAAAATCAAAAATCGAAATGAGAACAACAAGTTACCGCCACCTCCGCCCCGACTTACGGCCCCTGGTCGCAATTGACCCCTCCCCCTCCACGATGTGTTCGAGGAAGGGGTCAATTGCTGGTTCCTAGAGTCAGGGTGGAGGTGGCGGAGATATATGGAGTACCAATGAATGAATACAGGGGGAATTAGGAGAGGGTTTCTGAGTTTCTTAGATGGATTGATTGGCAGTTTACAAGGAGAGTTCTATGAGTTCTGAAAAGTCGGATACGCTATTCAAAGAGATATTTCGCGTTGTAGTTACTCGCGAGGCCAATGATGCTACAGAGATCGTTCTATCGAAGGTTAATGCCGATTGGGACGCAGGCAAAGTCACAAAGCCGCAACTAGTGAGCTTCATCCTACAACGATTCCAAACCAAGCTATCTGAAAAGGATATTCAGGAGATCCGCAGCCAGCATTTCGACAAAGTGGCCTATCTTGAGGGTCTCCTGAAACGCGCTCGCGAAACCGGACAAATGCCATCGGAGTTGGATCAATTATTTCAGGATAACGCTTCCGCACCTAAGCGTGCGGCGCGCTTGACAAAGAATATCACCAATGGTGATATTCTCAATAGGGAATCTTCAAACGAGTAATCCATGCGTGGTCCGGACATCAAGGCACTGCGAGAGAGACTTGGACTTGATCGCCACGAATTCGCTCGGTTCCTAGGACTTACCAGCTATCAAAGCCTAATGAACATCGAAAACGGCGTGCGCAAGCCAAACCTTCTCGCTAAGAAGTGCCTGCGCTATTTGGACAATCTTCCAAAAGCGAAGGCGCTGGCTTTTATCGAGGAACTTAATCGACATGATTCTAAATAAGATTTTCCACCTTTTAAGGAAGCTCATGAGCAAAACTCACACCAAACGAAGACCTTCGTTTGCGATAGATGCGTTGCGAGTTGAATTGATTGCGTACAACGGTCCAGAAACTCAAGTTTCCGGTAGACGGGAATCTGTCCGAACGATTCTAGGTTTAATGTTCCATAATCTTCAAGTCCGTGGACGACCGAAGAAAATTGTTAAGGGAGGTAGCGATGCCGCATAAGATTGGTGTTTACATCCGCGTGAGTACTGAAGAGCAGGCTCAGCGCACGGAAGGTTCACTTGAAAACCAAAAGCATCGGCTCAATTCTTTTATCGAAATCAAAAACCACCAAACTCCGGATTGGGGTTTGGTGGTTGATTCATACGTCGATGACGGCCACAGCGCGGAGAATACAAATCGACCCGAATTTCAAAGGCTACTTCGCGACTTGAAGCGTGGCCGCGTCAGTATGGTACTCGTGGCGGATCTCTCACGTCTTTCGCGTAACATCCGTGACTTCTGCGCACTCCTTGATCTCTTCAAGGAACTTAAAGTGAAATTCCTTTCGATCAAGGACCAATTCGACACGACCACGGCGGTCGGCGAGATGATGCTTTTTAATATGATCAATTTGGCCCAATTCGAGCGACGTCAAATTTCAGAGCGCGTGACACTGAATTTTCATTCAAGGGCCCTGCGTGGCTTAAGAAATGGCGGCTCTGCAACTCTGGGCTTCAGAGTGAATCCATCCAACAAGTCTACATTTGAAATTAATCCGGACGAGGTTGGCTTTGTGAAGCAGATCTTTACCACATTTTTAGAGTTAGGCAGTACCTACCGGGCGGCGCAGGAACTCAGGCGTCTGAAAATTCCTACCAAGCCAGCGAGCGCGGATGGTTCCGGGAACTACGATTGGAACACTCAGACCCTCGGCAATCTTCTCCGCAATCAGAGTTACATTGGTATGCGCGAGGTGAATAAGAGCCAGAAAGCCCAAGATCAAACGGAACTGAAACCCCACGAACAACACATGATTGTAAAGGCCGCCTGGCAACCAATTGTGGACGTAGGGATATTCCACTCAGTTCAAGCCATGCTCGATAGGAATCAAAAAAGGGCTCGCGAACGTCGAAGCAATATGAAGGAGCGTACTTTCTTTCTCACCGGATTGTTGTCTTGCGCCCAATGCGGGCGTCCCTTGGTGGGATCTACTCCTCGCGGACGAAACAAAGAGTTTCGTTACTACGTCCACCGGGCAATTGAAGGAAAGCCAACGACTTGTGAAATTAAGAGCATTCCAGCCGACCAACTAGAGGAAAAGGTGGTCAATCATCTGCTCAACGTAGTGAACCGTCAGGGATATTTGGATGGCATAGAGAAGAACATCGACGGGATTCGAGGGAATCAGCTTAAGGGACTAGCCGAACGGCGGCGCGCGCTTGAGAAGAATATCTCGAAGGCTGACAACGGCATTGCGAAGCTCATTCAACTCCAGATGCGGCAAAGTCATTCGGACGTTGCAGACCTTTACGTTGACCAGCTTAAAGAACTGAAGCGCCAGAGAAACGAGGACTCCAACCTTTTGCGCGAGATAGCCGCGACACTTGATGAGAAAATGGAAGCCAGCGCCTTGCGGAAAGTTATCCAGACCAACCTTTCGACGCTGCAACGTGCGTGGGCAAAAGCCAGCCAGCCCTGGAAGAAAGCATTGATCAGCTCGGTCATACATAAGGTTGTTCTCAAAATTGACGGCCTTGAAATTTACTATCATGAGGAGTCTTCAGCAGAATCGACTTGCGAGAAATCTGAATCGAAAATGGGCGGGCCTTCCAATGATATCGGAGGCTTGGTCGCCCATAAGGCGAAGATTCGTGGTTCGCACATTGGAAAAGTTGGTTGCGGGAGTAGGATTTGAACCTACGACCTTCGGGTTATGAGCCCGACGAGCTACCAGGCTGCTCCATCCCGCGCCAAAAAGGAAAATTGAAGATAGGTCCCGGCGGCGTTTGGGTCAAGGCTGAAAACCGTCGTTTCCAGCAAAAAGGGGCCTCCAAAGCCTAATAAATTCAAATATATCGGCAATGGGGCTTGATTTAGGTGGCATAAACATTGAAACCTCCCTTCCCCATGCGCATATTATTTTTGGTCATTATTAGTATAGCTCTATCCTCTACAGCGCTCGCGGCGCCCCAGGATCGATATCAGGCAGTCATGAATGGGCTAGCCCATGAAAACCCTAGGGTGAAATTCGCGAGCCTTATTGCCCTCGGAAAGGTGGCGGGCGTCAGGTCGTCAGAATTTACCGGCTTCGTAATGAAAGCCTTAGGGGAAATAGATCAACGAATCGGAGAGTTGGCGTCGGACCCTATGACCACCGAGTCTGTCACTGAGGCGAATGAACTTCGTGATCGTAAAATTCAAATTATCGATTTGCTCATCACCGAAGGCGACAATCTCGACCATAATCCTCGCATGTATCTCCGAGCTCAACTAGGTAACGGCGAGATGGATGGTTACGTGACGGAGAAAATTCTTGATAGCCTTTCTAGGTCTAAGCGCCACGGCAAAGATCAGGTCCTCGTCGGCACGTTAGTTAAGTTTATGAAGCTAGCGGAGCTTGGACTGAAGGCGGAGCCAACTGCGGCTATCAGGGTTTCGGCCTATTCCAACCTTCCTGCTGCGGCTCAGATAATGATTAATCATCGGGTTGAAGACACTGATTTGATCCAAAGAATGGGGCGTCTGCTAAAAGCCTATCATCTGCCGCGGCAAAATCTCACGGCCTACATGGGTCGCATACGCGGAAAATCATGCAATGAAGAATTAAAGACTACGTCTTCGCAAAACGACTAGCTCGCGGCTTTGCTAGTTTTCTATCTGGCCTTAGCGCAAAATGATGTGCGCAATCTCTTGAGCATGTTTGGTTTTTTACGGGCTCCGCGGCGCATTTCGGGCAAATTTGAATTTTGAAACTGCAGCGTTCACAAGTGATCGGCAAATGGGCCGGGTCGCCACAGTGAGGGCAGAAGGTGAACTTCTTTGTGGGCTCCATGCACTGGTCCACGGCCACGCGCTCATCAAAAACAAAACATTCACCCTCAAACTGATCATTGGGATATTGTTCGAGGTACTTTAGGATTCCGCCGTGAAGTTGATAAACTTGCGCGAAACCACGGCGGCGCATTTCCAATACGGCTTTTTCACATCGGATTCCGCCTGTGCAATACATCAAGAGGGGAGTCGTTTTATCAATTTCAGGATGACTGGAAATGACGTCAGGAAGCTGTGTGAACTTTCTTGTCTTAGGATCAATGGCGCCTTTGAAAGCTCCTATGTTGTACTCATAATGATTGCGAGCATCCACGAGATTCATGTCTTTGCCGCTCTTGAGCCATTCGTTCCACTGAGTTGGCGTTAAATAAGAAGGGTCGCCGGCCTTCGGTATGAGTTCGGGGGTTTGCAATGTCACAATCTCAGGCCGCAATTTTACTTTGAACTGACGAAGTGGAATCTGCTCGCTAGTTGAATCTTTGAAATCCTCTGGGTTCATCTGAAGACGCTTAGTGAGCCAAGCTTTTGCATGTTTGAGGATCTCTTTATCCGGCGAGGTGAGGGTGCCGTTGATACCTTCGGGCGCAAGAATGATCAGCGCTTGAAGCTTTAATGCCGCCCCAAGGTCTTTTAGTTCCTGCCGAAGAGCTTTGGGATCTTCGACCAAAACGAACCGATAAAAATTCGTGACATAATACTTTGGTGTCATTGGTTGGCGGATTATGCGAAGCAGTGGCTGCAACGTCAATAGAGAAAACTTTAGAGAAGTCCTTACGAAGCTGCGGCTGCGACGTGACCATTTTCAATGAGCTTCTTAAGCGCTTTGAAAACCTCGCGGTTAAACGGCTGACCCATCGTGTGCTCGATGTACATCAAAGCTTCACGAGGATTTTTTGGCACCGGGCAATTTAAATTGGCAATTGTCAAATTAACGAACTGGTCGGCAAGGCCAACCACTCTAGCTAATGGATGAATTTTCACGTCACGGATGCGTTGCGGGAATCCCTGACCTAATGAATTTTCGTGATGTTCGTAAATAATCGAGACGATATCATCAGGCACGATACCAAGGCTTAAAACAAGCTGCATGCCGCGAAAAGGATGAGTTTCCCAGTGCGAAATTTCATCTGGGGTCATCTGTATAAGCGGCTTTTTCAGTAGATCTGGAGGTAAGGTTTTCTTGCCAATGTCATGAAGCAATCCGCCTAGGGAAAGCTTCTCTAAAGTAATTTTCTTCTCCCACCCCATTGCGGCGCCGATCATGACGGAAGTTCCAGCGACGGCAAGAGAGTGGCCAAGCAGAGTATCAGAGCAGTGTTTGAGGCTCTCAAAGAGGTCGGAAAGATCTTTGTGGTGATCGCACATCGCCACCATCGCCTCGGTAATTTGGCGGGCATTATTGTACATTTCGATGCTGATACCTAAGTGATCAAACTGTGTGAAGACGGTGCGGGCAGCGGCTGTCATGATGCCAGATTTTTGTCTAACATCGAGTTCCTTTCGACCAATGACTATTCCCGCAAGTGCAATGCTCTGCTGGGCGATTTTGTTGTAGTCGCCTCTGCGAACCCAAAGGTACTGAATTTCTTTGGAATTGTAAGACTTGAGCTGTTCTTTGTCCGTTGCCTGGCCGGCTTTAGCTAATAAAACGAATTTGTCCACTGAAAGCCGAACGTAGAGATTCACGGGGATTTTTTTTCCCACAATGAATTCGGCGATCGGAACCGGAATCATTACGCCTTCTTTAAGATCAGCCATCTCAGGTTTTAGTGCGCCGGCCGGTTTATTCGAGTTTGTCATGCAAAGAGCTTGTCGGGACTAGGCGGCGACATATTAAGGATAAACCAACCAGCCTTTTGCCTAGGCTATGATTTCGAGGTACACCATTTCAATGAACGCACTCTCTGTCGAAAATTTGGTTAAAGATTACAAGAAGGTAAGGGCTGTCGACGACGTCTCATTTGAGGTCAATCCAGGAGAGATTTTTGGTCTCCTGGGGCCAAACGGCGCCGGCAAGACGTCGGTGATTTCTGTCATTGTCACGCTTCAGGCGCCTACCTCGGGCAAGGTCCAGGTCTTTGGGCACGACGTCGTTTTAAGTCCAAGGGATGCGAAGGTGAATGTGGGCTTAGTGCCCCAAGAGATTATAAATCACGGATTTTTCTCTGTGGAAGAAGTTTTGCATTTTATCTCTGGTTTTTTTGGCCGCAGAAAAAATCGCGAGCGAATAGAGTTCCTCCTTCACCGGTTAGCTCTTTGGGATCATCGTCATAAAAAAGTGAGAGAGCTTAGCGGTGGTATGCGTCGCCGTTTAATGATTGCAAAAGCTTTGGTGCATGAACCTAAGCTCCTACTTCTCGATGAGCCTACGGCCGGTGTCGACATTGAACTCCGTGCATCCCTATGGGGTTTCGTCCAGGAACTAAAAAAAGAGGGTGTGTCTGTACTTCTCACCACTCATTATCTTGAGGAAGCCGAACACCTTTGCGACCGAGTGGCGATCATGCATCAAGGTCAACTAAAGCGGGTTGGTCCGACGAAGGAGTTGGTGCAAGCGCTTACGCAAAGGAGCGTCCGCCTCCAGCTTCGACAAGAGCTTTCGCCCATCTCTCACCCGTGCTTACTTAGTCAGTCGGGGAGTACGGTAGAATTCATGTTGCCCCCAACAAAGGGAATCGGCGAGCTTTTAGATGAGTTGCGTTTGGATCCAAGACTCTTACAAGACATTAAAATCGTCGAAGGTGATCTCGAGGATGCGTTTCGATCGATATTGGGAGCAGGCAAATGAAAGTCGATTTAGTATGGGATCCGTTTCTTACCGTTCTCGAGCGGGAAATCCGTCGATTTTTAAAAGTGATCGTGCAGACGATTTTAACTCCACTCGTGAACGCGGTTCTGTATTTGCTAATTTTCGGTTTAAGTCTTGGTGGATCCATTAAAATGGAAGGAGGCTTCTCGTACCTCGCATTTTTAATTCCAGGTCTCGTCATGATGGGCTGCTTAAACAATGCTTTTCAAAACTCTTCGAGTTCCGTCATTACGGCAAAATTCGGTGGCGACCTAGAAGACTTTCGCGTTTCAATTTTAAGTCATCCGCAAATTGTTTGGGCAATGAGCGTTGGCGGCTTAATTCGAGGTTTTTTTGTTGGACTAATTACATTCATAACCGGCGCGATTTTTTTTCGTGTCACCGAAGGGACTTGGTTAATTCCAGCACATCCTTGGATTTTATTAGGCTTTATCGTCCTTGGCGGGTTGTCATTTGCGAAACTCGGTATCTGTGTGGCGTTTTGGGCCAAAAGTTTTGACCAGATGAGCGCGGTGAGTGGGTTTATTTTACTGCCGCTCATTTATTTGGGGGGAGTTTTTTTCTCCATCGCAGGCCTTCACCCTTTTTGGCAAGGTATAGCCAGATGGAATCCGTTGTTGTATTTAATTAATGGTGTCCGCTATGGATTTCTCGGCGTGAGCGACGTGCCACTAGGAACAGCCGCGGTTGTCGCAGTGATCACATTGGTCGTCTTTCATATTTTCGCGCTCAAGAGCTTAAGCGGCGGCTCATTTTTACGTTGGTGATGAATGTTTGAATCTTTGTCGGAAAAATTACTTGGAACCCTAAAGAAAGTCCGCGGGCATTCGCGAATTTCAGAAGCGAATATTGAAGAAGCGATAAAGGAAATTCGCCTAAGTCTTCTTGAAGCTGATGTAAATTTTAAGGTCGTCAAAGCTTTTATTGATCGAGTGAAGGCCAAGGCTCTCGGCCAAGAAGTTTTAGGTTCGGTTTCTCCCGGGCAACAGCTGGTTAAAATAGTACACGATGAGCTTGTAACCGTGCTTGGTGGAACCGCTCAAGAGCTCAACGTTCGTGGAAACCCGACGGTTATCTTCTTAGTTGGCCTTCAAGGAGCTGGAAAAACGACGACGGCTGCAAAGTTAGGCCTCTTCATTCGGCAAAAATTAAAAAAGAAACCAGGACTTGTTCCCGCTGACGTTTATCGACCAGCCGCGATTGACCAGCTGAAGACGCTTGGAAAAAGTGCAGAGCTTCCAGTGTTTGATTCCCAGCCGGGTCAAACTCCAGAAGAAATCGTTCAGAAGGCAAAAGTTTGGGCGGCGGAGAATTTAATTGAAGTTTTGCTCATCGATACGGCGGGACGCTTACAGATTGACGATCAGTTAATGTCCGAGCTTGAGCGATTAAAAGCACTCATGCCACCAACTGAGATTTTACTTGTTGCCGACGCAATGTTAGGTCAGCAATCTGTAAACGTGGCCGAGGGTTTTCATAAACGACTCGGCTTAACCGGACTGATACTAACGAAAATCGATGGCGACGCTCGGGGAGGCGCGGCCTTAAGTATTCGTGAAACCGCCGGCGTTCCTATTAAGTTCCTCGGAATTGGTGAAAAAACATCAGCGCTTGAGCAGTTTCACCCAGATCGTTTAGCTGGCCGAATTTTAGGTATGGGAGATGTGCTTTCTCTCGTCGAAATGGCCCAAGACGTTATCGACGAAAAAACCGCCAAAGAATCAGCCCGCAAGCTCGCTAAAAAGCAGTTCTCATTCGATGACTTTCTCTCCCAGATTCAGATGATGAAAAAGATGGGCGGTATGGAATCACTTCTAAAGATGATCCCCGGTATGGGACAAGCTTTAAAGGGAATTAAGAACATGACCCCACCTGACGACGAAGTGAAACGAATTGAGGCCATAATTCGTTCCATGACTCAGGAAGAGCGGCGTAATCATAAAATCCTTAACGGGTCGAGAAGACTAAGGATTGCCATGGGCAGTGGGACTGAGGTTAAAGATATCAACAAACTCGTAAAACAGTTTGAGCAGACGCAGGCCATGATGAGTCAGATGATGAAAATGGGCATGGGCAAAGGTAAGGGAGCACGGAATCCCTTCGGAATTTAGTTGCCCTCCAGCACAGAGTTAGAGTAGTTCTACGTCGCTCAAACAGGAGACTGAAAAACTTATGGTCGTTATTCGCTTAGCCCGCTTCGGCGCCAAAAATGCCCCTCGATACCGCATCACGGTGGCGGATCATCGCCGTTGGGTTAAAGGTAAGTTCATTGAAGTCATTGGCCATTTCAACCCAGTTCCATCTGGCAAGGAAATTGGATTAAAGGTTGATGTCGAAAAGGCCAATGAGTGGATCCGCAAGGGCGCTCAGCCGTCGCCTACGGTAAAGAGCCTATTAAAAAAGGCCCAGGCCCAGAACGCCTAGCCCTTTACCTTAATTGCTTTTTCCTAAACCCGACATCAGCTACCATTAAAAGATAGCGGAACGTATGAGGTGAGCAAGATGGAGAATTCCAGCTTAAAAGAACTAGTTGAGTTAATGGCCAAGTCCCTAGTGGACAACCCTGATCAGGTTGAAGTGAATGAGATCGTCGGTGAGCAGACCACCGTCGTAGAGCTTAAAGTAGCTAAAGAAGATCTCGGCAAAGTGATTGGTAAGCAGGGCCGAACAGCTCGTTCTATGCGTACAATCCTCAACGCCGCGAGCACTAAGCTTCATAAGCGCAGTGTTTTAGAGATCGTAGAGTAGTAGCCCCGGGATATTCAGGCCAATTGATTTCGAAGGCGTCACCAGCAGGGGACGCCTTTTCTCTTTACAAATCCTCTGAAATCCTCGATATTTGCGCGCTGCATTACTAGGCAGGAAAGCAGTTATCGAGAAATGAACAACTGGCATGTCGTCGGTCGAATTAGAGACGCCCATGGAATTAAGGGTGAGCTCTTTGTTGCGCTTAAAGCGAAGACGGCAGATTGGCTTGAGTCATTGGAAGTTCTTGGCCTAAAGACGGCTTCGGGTCTTGAATTTCAGTCGCATGACGTTACGGCGGCTCGCCCTCACAAAGACGGCTTAATTGTTCGCCTACAAAATGTCGATGATCGCAATCAAGCCGACCTTCTACGCGGCTCCACAGTTGCGATTCCCGAGGAATATCTGGAAGGCGACACCGAAGACGGACTTTTTCTGCAACAGCTAGAGGGCGCGAAAATTTTTGACACAAAGGGCGTTGAAGTCGGAACAGTGGTCGCTTTCGGATTTAACGGTGCTCAAGATTTACTGGTTATCGAAAACCCAAAGGGCCGCTTCGACATTCCATTTGTCGAAGATTTTATTGTTGAGCTGGATCTAAATGAAAAGCACATTGTGATGGAGCTTCCTGAAGGCTTAGTTGAGATCTGACATGAATTTCAATGTGCTGACTCTTTTTCCCCAGACCATTCATGCAGCCCTAAGTGAGGGTGTGGTCGGTCAATCGTTTCAGCACGGAAATCTCACGGTTCGTACTATTAACCCCCGCGACTTTACTACCGACAATCATAAAACCGTAGATGACCGCCCATTCGGGGGCGGCGACGGAATGGTGCTATTGATTGACCCGCTCGAAAAGGCGCTGGAAAGCCTCGGCGATACGAAGGGAAAAGTTGTTTACCTCACGCCCCAAGGAAAGCCTTGGTCGGATTCTTTGGCGCGATCATGGGCTAATGAAAGCATAAATATCACTTTGATTTGTGGTCGTTACGCTGGCATCGATCAGCGTTTCATTAACGAATACGTCGACGAAGAGATTTCAATCGGTGATTACGTGTTAAGCGGCGGCGAAATACCTGCTCTTGTTTTAATGGACTCGATTGCTCGTTTTTGTCCTGGGGTGCTCGGCAATCCCGCCTCTCCAGACGCCGAAAGCTTCTCAAAAGGTCTGCTGGAGGGCCCCATCTTTACCCGCCCGAGGGAGCATCGCTTGGGCCAAGTTCCTGATTTTTTATTGTGCGGAAATCACAAGCATATAGAAGCCGTGAAGAGTGCGTTAGCGCATGCTTTGACGGCGCTTCGTCGGCCTGACCTGCTTGACCCAAAAAAGAGAAATGAAATTCGTAAGTCCGTTAGCGACTTAGAGAAAATTCCAGAAAAGGAACTTGAGGCAATGGGTGTTCCTATCTCTGAAATTCATAAATTAGCAGGCCTCTTATGAATCGTGCCGATGTCCATGTTGCTCTCATTCATTGGCCAGTCCTTGATCGCGCTGGCCATGTGGTTTGTACAAACGTAACAAATTTCGATATTCACGATATCGCCCGCTCGTCGCGCGTGTATGGCATCGAACGCTATTTCATAGTTAATAAAATGAAAGAGCAGCTTATGTTTGTCGGCCGAGTTTTGGATCATTGGCGAACCGGCACGGGGTCAAAGTACAACCCTAAGCGCAAGACCGCGCTCGGCATGGTCCACTTGGCGGAGACCCTCAATGAGGTTCTCGGACAAGAGAACTGGCCGGTGAAACCTCTGGTGGTGGCCACTTCGGCTAGGCCTCACCCTCGGCTAGAGACGGTAAGTTTTAAGGACTTAAGGGAAAGGATTCAGACTCACCCAGAGCAGCCGGTTTTATTGGTTTTCGGGACCGGGTTCGGACTTCATGAAAACGTACTTTCCGAGTGCCAAGTCCTATTAGAGCCGATAAAAGGGGCGTCCAAGGATGATTACCGCCATCTCGCCGTGAGGTCCGCCGTAAGTATCTGTCTTGACCGGCTATTAGGCACATGGTAACCGTCTCTTCGTTCCCTAAATTGGAGTTTAGCAATGGATTTAGTTCGACGAATCACTATGGCCCGTTTGCCCAAGCGCAAGATCCCTGACATTCGCACTGGCGACACCGTCGGTGTTTACGTGAAAGTGAAAGAGGGCGAGAAAGAGCGCGTACAGCTTTATACTGGCGTGGTCATGAAAACCCAAGGCACGGGATCTTCCCGCACATTCACAGTCCGTAAGATTTCAAGCGGCGTTGGTGTAGAGCGAACCTTCCCCATGCACTCTCCAAGTATTGATCGCGTTGAAGTTATCAATCGCGGCCAAGTTCGCCGTTCACGATTATACTACCTGCGTAGCCTAAGAGGCCGCGCAGCGCGTTTGGATTCAAGTCTTTATGTTGCTGACGGTGATTCTGTCGGTGCCGCGGACGAAATCCCAACTGACACTGCACCAGGTACGCCTGCCGCTGCTGCTGAAACTTCTCCAGCGACCGCAAAAAAGTAAATTGTCTTTACCAGTTTTAAATTCATCGACTTAATGTAATCATCGCTGTTTCGGTGGCGATGGGTGGGGAATGAAAAAGCAATCGTGGGAGCCCTTTGAGTGGGCTCATTTAAACCCGTCTCCTATCATCGGTGTCGATGAAGTGGGCCGTGGGTGCTTAGCCGGCCCTGTGTATGCCGGCGCCGTCATCTTAAACATGAAAAAGAAATATTCGCCGTATACGGATTCCAAACTCTTGTCCGCCGGTCGGCGTGAAATCCTTGCGACGGAAATTGAGTTAGTTCACCACGTGGGCATAGGCTTTGCGACAGTGGAAGAGATCGATGAGCTGAACATCTTAAGAGCTTCACTACTTGCAATGGCGAGAGCAGTTGCGGCTCTTGGATTGAAGTCAGGTCACTTGCTTGTCGATGGCAACCAGAAGATCCCGGGATTGCATACGTTTAAACAAACGACGGTAATTAAAGGGGACTTAAGGGCGCAACCAATTGCTGCGGCCTCGATCGTCGCCAAGGTGACACGGGATCGATTACTGATGGAGTTGGAAAATCAATTTCCCGTTTATGGTTTTTCGAAACATAAAGGTTACTCTACCGTTCAGCATAAAGCGGCCATCGCTCAGCATGGTCCTTGTACTATTCATCGCCGTACTTTTGCAGGGGTCCGCGAGCATCTTCGCGACTAAGTTTACGTGATCAAAGAATTTTGGGCCCACAAGCTAGGCCGCGAAGCAGAGGCGCGGGCGCAAACGGAAGTCGAGCGACTGGGAATTCGTATTGTTGCAACCAGAGTCAGAGTCTGCGGTGTCGAGCTTGACCTAGTTGGTATTGATAAACAAGGGGGCTGGATTGTCGTTGAGGTGAAGTCGCTCGGTGATGGAGAGTGGATTGAAAATCGACTCTCTTGGCGACAGAGGCAGAGGCTTATTCGCGCGTCAAACGCGCTCGCGGCAGGCTGGCGCCTAGCAGGGGTTGCCCATCGCGCTGACTCAGTTGAGCTTTGGCTGGTTTTGGTTCCCAATGGGCCTGGACCAGTCCAGTTGATTCAGGATTTTACGTGACTGAAATTGCGCGGGATCGCGATAATAAAGACTGTGGTCGGCTCAACACGTGTCCTTCTTACTTTAGTTTCCGTCGCCCTGATCTTCTGCGGTCAGAAGACGGTGGCGCAGACCTCCGAACGCGGTTCCAGCAAAGAGTTTGTGATGAGCTGCACCTACGGAGTGCTTGCGGGGACTTTGGTTGGCGCTGCAATGCTAGCTTTTACCGACCAGCCTGGAGAAAACTTAAGTAAAGTCGCCCGTGGTGCTTCGCTAGGTTTGTACACTGGAATATTGCTCGGGCTTTATGTGGTTTATGGAGTAAGCGACGAAGAAGAAGAGCCTGATATGGCAAACGGCCCGAGCGCATCTTGGAAGCTAAAGACGTCGAGTTTGAAGTGGGCGCTCGCTCCAGCCTTCAACCAAAAAGGCATCGATGGTGCCGCACTTACGGGCGAAGTCTTAAATTTCTAATTATTAAATTTTTTAATTTCTTCGCCGCCAAAATCAAATGACATGTTGAAGCGGAATTCCGGCATACCACCGATAACCTCTTTGTGACCGATGCGAATCGTCCAGCAGTTTCCCGGTGGCTTTAAGTCAGCGATATACTGCCAGGACAAGACTTTATCTGTCACCGCAGAATAATCGATTTGGCCCGAGAGATCCAAGTATTTGGTCCTAAAACCCAAGCCAAAACCAATGTTCTCGGTTTGATCACGCGAGGTGACCAGGTTCTCTTCGTCGATTAAATAAATTCTATCGTAGGAAGCTTGGACGAAATTGCCGTATTCGTTAAACAGGCGGACGCGAGAGTTCATGTTAGTAACTTTAGCGTAACCATTGTGTGAGGCCTCAGTAACCGTCTCAAAGTTTTTTAATTTCACTTTCAAAACAGCATCGACCGCCGACCAGGGTTGCGGCTTATCTGTTCTCGCCTCATAGAGGTCATAGGACTGTGAAAGTCTAAATGTACCTAGTCGCTCATATTGAGGTATTCCATTCGACCAGCGTTTGCGCGTTAGTCGGTTTGTAACCCCAAAGTCGATTAATTTTTTATCAAAAATGCGGTCATGGTAGTCAAACTGTAGGCCGTTTTTTCCGATCACGTCTTTGTCGCTGATTGGTTCATAAATTTTAGAATAGCGTTGTCCAGCGAAGGCTCCGAAAAAATCATGTTCTGCGCGCCGCGCCCAGGGAATGTTCGAAAACCCGAGTTCAGGTTCGATCTCATGCTTTATTCGCTGGGCATCGGGCCTCTCCAGCGAGCCATAGACGTGGTTCAGTTTCGTTCGAACAAGAACCTCAGTCTCCAAATAACGTTGCGCCGCTGAATTCGCGTAATTGCCTGAAGCTACGTTCTCATCCAAATTGAAGCGATACTGCATTTCTCTGAAAGACGCCCGAGGGATCACGTCAAAAATTTTAAATACTTGAAGCGGAAGAGCGATTGTGGGGCGGACATCTAAACGCTGACCTGTTCGGATGATGTCGTTATTGGGATTAAATTTGCCATCTCGATTAATGTGGCCGCTGTCGTTCATTGTTGGACACCGAGTAAGTCCCCCGCGGCACCCCGCGGTCGAGATGTCATCATAGGAGAATTGAGTACGAGCGAAGTTTGTGTATTCGGCATTCATACCAAATAAGAGCGGGAGACCAAAGACTCTTTTTTCCGTGATAGAATAATTGATCGATGGAAAGCGGTGAACAGCTTCATCGTTTTCCGAAAGCGGATAGTAATTTAGCAAATTTAAATTGTACGCGGCCTCGGCGCTTAAGTGCTGGCCTTGGTAGTTTTTCGTCAACGAGACCTTGTTTTCCAGTGCCGCATGACCATGGCCTTCCATATCGTCTGGGAAGTCTCGTAAATACCTAAGGTCTGAGATCTGACTCAATTTTACCCGCTGAATAAAATTATCGGGAAGGTCGTAGTAGTGCTCGTAATATGCGTACCAGCGATCCACTTCTCCACTGAGTCCCTCCCGGATGTACTCTTTTGCAAGTACTCTGTCGCTCAGGTAGGCCGTCCTTAATTTTCCCTTACTCGTATCCGTTAAAACATAACGATATTCAGTTTCGCCCTTTAGTCCTCTAAGCTCATAATATTTGCCTGTGAAGGTCATGTCCTCAGAGCGGCTCTTTGCCCAAAAGAAACTTTGCCCCAGTGCGAGGCCGCCGGTTTTTGTCGTGTCTAGACTTGGCACCAGTACGCCACTTTGTCTTGCGCTCTTGAGCGGCACCAGAATCCCTGGCAAGATCATGACCGGAATTCCCCCAATGCGCATGACTGGACGGGTGATGCGTGCGTAGCCACCGAGTTCAGCTTCAATTTTTTTGCCAGAGAAGTTCCAGGCAGGCGGACAACTGGCGCAAGCCGTATATTTTGCATCGGTAGCGATGTAAGTGTTCGGGCCCGTTTTTTGGATTTCTTTCCCCTCAAACACCACTTGGCCTGACTGAATAAATCCATCCTGCAGCCAAGCCGTGTCGGCTTCGTAGTTTACCACTATATGAGTGGCTTCAGCATATACCGTCGCACTTTGAAGTCTAACTTTGCCACGGGCTTCGATACGTTTGTTTTTATAGTCGATCGATGCGGTTTCAGCCGAAAGGTGCTGCCCTTGAAAAACGATCTGAATGTTGCCTTTAAGTTGAGTGGTTTTTGATTTGAAGTCGGAGCTCATTTGATCGGCGTTGACTACCAGACCACTGGCGCCAGTTGAGCTGAATTGCGCGAAGGCCGGAAATCTAGCGCTTAAAATTAACAGCATAACAAGCAAAGTTCTAATCAAAATTGAGTTCATCGCCTTCATGCATGAGTCGGAGTTGAGCAGGTGCTTTGCGATGGAATTCATCCAATAGTTCACGCATGAAAAGAGGTTTGAAATGTGAAATGTAAATTGGAATGTTGGTTTGCTTTAAGTTCACCATATCGGCTGAGAGTTGATCGAGAGTGTAATGACCAGAAACCCTTGCCAAATTATCCATCCTGTTCGGGAAACTAATTTCAGTAAAGATAGCTTTCAAGCGGGTTGCCGAATTGGCCACTTCCCAAACTTTAGCGGAAGGGCCGGTGTCTCCGGTAAAAATAACTTGGCTGACGCCGTCGTCGAGCAAATACCCCACTGCATGGCCTGGGTGATTTACCGGGAAGGCAGTTAAAGTAACACCACCCATTTCTTTTTTCATCGAAGATTCCAGGGGAAGGAATTTCAGTAGTGGTTCTTTTGTGGCCTCTTGAAGTGATACCTTCGAGAAGTCCGGCCAGATGACGTCGTTAAAGATATGAGTATGAATATCGTCTAAGATCTCTTTGGTCGAATGAAGTTGCAAAGCGGCGCGATCTGCCGAGGCCGAGTTTTCAATTAAAAAGCAAAGGTCCTTCACATGATCCAAATGCGGGTGGGTGATGAAAATATCTGTGATCTTCTTCTGTTGTTCCGGAGTAAAGACAGAGCAAATGGAGCCCGCGTCGATAAAAAAGCGTTCGTTTACGAAATAGCAGGACGTTTGATAACCAGGTTCGACGCTGCCATGGCAACCGATCACGCGAACTTTCATAAAGTTGCATTCTCCCACTTTTATGTAAGGGATATGCTAGCTAGGTGACGGGTCAAGTCAAACTACTCTGCACGGCGGCAGGCTTACTTGGTCGTCATCTCAAAAACCCCATCCCAATCCCCTTCAGGAGGAACCGCGATATAGCCCATACAACGCTCAATATAAAGGCGGGTGACTGGGTCCTCGGGCATGATGTTTAGCGCCTTGTTAAAGACTTCGAGCGCTCGGGCAAACTGTTTACTATGGTAGAGAGCATACGCCTCTTGATAGGATTTTAAGAGCTCCGTGGTTTTTACGTCAGTCTTCTGCTCGGCAACGAGTTCGAAAATGCGCACCGGCTGGGCTTTTCCCTTGACGCGCACCCAATCGAGTTCCCGACAAATGAAATCTGATTTTATATCCTCATAGGTGAATTCGCTAATAATGATTCTTGTGCCGTATTCCTTATTGGTGCCCTCAAGGCGGGAAGCCAAGTTCACGGCATCGCCCATGACGGTGTAGCTGCGGACAGTTTGCGAACCCATATTCCCGACGCTGACTTCGCCTGTGTTCAAGCCAATTCCGATGTCGATCGAGGGTAATCCTTTGGCCTTGAACTCCTTTTGCAGCTCATAGAGTTTTTCAAGATTTTTTAGGGCGCAGCGTGCCGCATGTTTGGCATGGTCAGAATAGGGAATTGGCGCCCCAAAGAACGCCATAATGGCATCTCCCATATACTTATCCAAAGTACCCCGGTGTTTAAAAACTAGATCCGTCATAGGCGTTAAATATTCGTTGAGCAGGTCGCTAAGCGCTCTTGGGTCCAATTTTTCGGAAATCGTAGTAAACCCGCGAACGTCACTAAAAAAGATGGTTACACGTTCCTTTCGACCGCCTAATTCGATTTTGCTCGGATCAGAGAGAATTTCGTTAACAATCGAAGGTGATACGTATTTTGAGAATGTATTGCGGAGCTCTTTCTTACCGCGTTCCTCTGTGAAGTATTTGTAGGAAATAAGAACCATGAATAGAACTGCGACGAGAGTGAGGGGCAAGACTATAGTGACGACCGTGCCTTGGCCGAAGAGGTAAAATCGGTCAATCAAAGTGATGCCGGCTAAGAGAGCTACTACGAGTGTGAGGCCTGGAAGAGCACTTAGGGAGCTGAGCGCTATCGACAAGATGATGCCAAGAGCAAAAAGAGCGATCAACATTCCTAGTTCTTCGTTAGGATGAGTGACGAGGAAATCTCGGCGAATGAGATTGTCCAAAACGTTGGCGTGGGTTTCCGCTCCAGGAAAGTTCTCTTCAAAAGGTGTGACGCGTAGATCATAAATCCCAATCGCAGTAGCGCCAACGATGAAGACTTTGTCTTTGAGGAACGCTTCCTTTTTAACTTTTTTAGAAATGTTGATCCAAGTTTTTGTTCGCGCATCGTACTCCCGCGCCTGGTAGGACATTTCATCACTGTCAGTAAGGAGTTCCGCCAGGCTTACGTGAGGGAAAATTTTCGCTTTTCCTGCATAGTTAATTGCAAGTCGGCCGAGTGGATCGACCGGGATGTCAAAGACTGGCTCACCTTCGTCGTTAATGACTTCAAGTTTATCGATTTCGCTACGTCCGATGCGTGCGTTGTATCTTAGTTTTATTTGAGCGTTGTAATTGTTCGCGATTAAAAACCCTTTAAGGGCAATTGAAGGCATGAATGTCGTTCCGGTGCGTGCAATCAGGTGAGAGCGCCGAACGGTGCCGTCAGGGTCCAGGGCGGCGTTAAAATATCCGGTATGATATCCATCGGTCCCTGACGTGAGGTCGGGAAAATTCATCGTCCAAGAGAAGACATGGGGTACGGCGAGTTTCGTTGTCCCGTTAATGAACGTTGCAATCCAAGCATCGTAGTTTTCATATTTTGCTAAAAAGTCTTGGCCTTCAGCTTCGGCCACGACAGGCCAATGTTCAGCAACTCCTGCATAAGTTTCGTCCTCAGGAGTTAACCATGTCGCGCAATATTGCAGCTGCTGGGTTACGATCTCTGACTTTAGTTCGTGATCTTGGACAGCGTTGGTCACAACCCGAATTTTTCTGAGTTCTTCGGATCGTTGATTTAAAGCCTCAAGATAAACCCCTTTTAAGGTTTCCGGGATTTCCGGAGGTTGGGACATATTGACCATCGGTGTCTTTTCGTTTTCAACCCAACGTTTGGATTCAGGCTGAAGGAAAAAGATCATATTCATGCAGGCATCAAACTGATCTGTGTGCGCGGAATAGCCGAATTCGCCGTACGATCCTAGAACCAAAGAGCCCGAGTTTTTCTGGAAAACTTCGGCCAGGGCTTTGTCAGAGTCACGTTTGACGATCTCTTCTTCAAACGCTGTTCGAATGTTCTCTGGCAGTGGAGTTTTTTCTGCAACGACTTTTAGGATTTCCGCGGATTGATGGGGAGAAGGTTCCGAAAAGACGATATCAAACGCGAGAACTTTGGCGCCGTGTTTGACCGCGTTGTCGACAGCCTTTGCAGTAATGTCGCGCGGCCAAGGCCAGCGACCCACAGT
>JAYSTF010000140.1:0-22144 GCA_043720065.1 Pseudobdellovibrionaceae bacterium
CCTTACAATTAAAAAACCCCTGTCAAAACCCGGTGACCATGTTGTGTTCGAAGCTTGTATGGATCTGATTGTTGGCCTGACCGCTTGCTCTCACGAGGAAACCAATGCGGGCGCCTGCAAAGAAATCCAGTTTGAGATATTTAGCTAGAGATTCCTGAAGCCAGCGGATCACCCGCGACGTCGCCAAGACTGTTCGGTTAGGGACTTATGGTAATTCTGTGGACCCCTTAATTTCGTGTGCCCTCGATTGCCGGAACAGGACCATCGATCACATGCGTCGCACTTAAGTAGCGTTTCGCTGGCCCTAAACGAGATTGAATCTTAGGAAAGAAGTTAGAAACCCGCGGAGTACGACTGCGGAAAAACATGACTGACGCACATAATCGATGGTCCTGTTCCGGCAATTGAAGGCTGAAAGGTTCGGCGGATCAGCAGCATCAATTCATTCTTAGTCCGAGATACCAGCCCGGGCTCTCGATGATGCCATTGGTGTCGACACCATTGATAATTAGAGTGGTCTTCTGTGTTCCAATGTCGACTTCGGAATGAGCCTGAACCACGCCCGGTCGCATGTACTCCTCAGGCCGCCCATGCGTCGAAATTTCAACGTCAACGACGACTTTAATATTGTCGCCTATTCCTGACACGTGAGTTGAGTGGGTTGATTCAAATTGTCCGTAGAAATTATCAATGACACGGCACTTATGGGAGTAGGTGACATTGAATCTATCTATTGCTTCAGAACCTGCACCGCTCCCTGAACATTCCAGTGACTGAAGGTCATAGTGCTCATTATACGATGGGTGTTTAAGCTTCATGACCATCTTAGAAGTTATGACTCTTTGATTTGAAGGGCCGCTGATGATTTTTTCATACAAGTATTCCACCTTACAGTGGTCTGGATAAACCATGCCTTCTCTCGAATCCACCAACTCAATTCTTTCCAGGGAGCCCTCTACGATCGTAACAACAGGAACGCAGTTACTCACCAAGAAGCGAATTTCGGAATTAACTGGCATGAAATACATATTTCCTTCCGTCCGCGCACGATCAGCAATCTGCCAGAATTCTTGGACGGAATAACCGTAACGACTAAGAACCTGCTTTGCATCCTCCTGGGATGTACCGGAAATCGAAGACCCCGTGGCCCCTACAGTTTTTGCGCCACTATCACCTACGCCACTGCAGCCAAGCTGTACTAAACAGAGAACTGAGCACAGTAGATATGTTGGAAGGAAAGCAGCAATGCCTGAAAAGTCTTTGATTGTTTTCATAACTCCTATGATATCCAAACGCGGTGCCAGTATTGATATGAAACATCACGCGTTTTCCCTTTAGCTACGGGATGATAGGGCGCCTCACTAACGAACGGGCGGCACCGATAATTATCCAATTGAAGATCTCTTAGGCACGCCCCAACAATTCTGCGTCTCATAATGCGAAACAGGGTTCGCCCGCCAATGTAGGCGCAGCCCATTGGCCTGGGGAGAAATTGTTAAGATTGTTGACGATGACCAAATGCTTACCGCTTCATTACGAAACAGTATGAGACGGATTTAGTAGAAATCATCGGGAATCTTTTGCAGATACTTCCGGGGGCAGAGGTGGCCAGTGGGAATTTATGTTTTTGAATACCGGAGCCTCAGAGCATTCGCTATGACAGATACAGAACTCAAGCTCATCGCAAGACTCGCTAACATTGGACTCAGCAATATGCCGAACACTGGGTAAAGCACTCCGGCTGCAATCGGAACACCGAGAACATTATAGCCAAATGCAAAAATTAAATTCTGGCGGATGTTCCGCATTGTGTTTTGGCTTAGGCGATGGGCCCGCACAATTCCCATGAGATCACCTTTCACAAGCGTGACCCCAGCGCTTTCCATAGCAACATCAGTTCCAGTTCCCATGGCTATCCCAACGTCGGCTTGCGCTAGGGCCGGAGCATCGTTGATGCCATCACCAGCCATCGCAACCACTTTGCCTTCCAATTTTAGGCGGCTTACGATTTCATTTTTCTGCTGAGGCAGAACCTCAGCTTCAACTCGGTCTATACCCATTTCTCTAGCCACTACCTCCGCCGTATGCCGGTTGTCGCCAGTCAGCATGATCACTTCAATTCCTTTTGAGTGAAAATAGTCAATTGCGGGCTTTGCCGACTCCTTTATTGGATCTTTCACCGCAATAACTGCTGCAGGCTTTCCGTCAATGGCTGCAAGCATAGCCCCATGCCCTGACGTTTGAAGCTCTTGAGCAATTTGAGAAAGCTCTGAAGCCTCAATGCCAAATTTCTCCAGAAGCTTCTTGTTTCCAACCAGTACCATTCGACCGAGGACTTTTCCTTGAACTCCCATTCCTGTGAAGGATTCAAAGTCTGACACAGGTTCAATCTGAAGCTTTCTCTCGACAGCACCTTGGACGATGGCTTCTGCCAAAGGATGCTCACTCGATTTTTCAAGGGACGCGACCAGGGAGAGAGATTCATTCTCTTCAAAGCCGTTTAGAGTTTTCACTTGAGAAAGCTTTGGCTTTCCCAAAGTCAAAGTTCCTGTTTTATCCACTACGAGCGTTGTGATTTTCGCTAAGCCCTCGAGCGCTTCAGCATTTTTGATTAGTACGCCCAGATTCGCACCCTTGCCAGTACCCACCATGATCGACATTGGTGTCGCAAGACCAAGAGCACACGGGCATGCAATAATTAAAACTGCGACAGCATTTATAATTGCATGAGTAAGTCGAGGCTCAGGTCCAACAAAATACCAAACGAGAGCCGTTACAATTGCGATCAGAACGACAGCTGGAACGAAGTACCCTGAGACCCTATCCGCAAGCTTTTGAATGGGTGCGCGGCTTCTTTGGGCTTGGGAAACCATTTTTACGATTTGTGAAAGTAGCGTATCCGAACCAACTTTCGTCGCACGCATGACAAACGAGCCTGTGCCATTCACTGTAGCCCCCGCCACAGCGTCGCCCTGCCCTTTCTCGACAGGAATGGGTTCGCCGGTGATCATAGATTCGTCAATTACACTTCGGCCCTCAACCACCTCTCCATCAACCGGGATTTTTTCGCCAGGTCTAACGCGCAAACGATCGCCGACGTGAATATGTTCGACTGGAACGTCTTCCTCCGAACCGTCGGGCTTAATTTTCCGAGCGGTCTTTGGAGCAAGGCCCAATAACGCACGAATGGCGTTTCCCGTCTGACTGCGGGCTCGAAGCTCTAGAACTTGTCCAAGAAGAACAAGCGCCGTAATGACGGCCGCAGCTTCATAATAAAGAGGAACCATGCCGCCATGAAGTCTTAGGCTTTCTGGAAACACCGATGGAAAAAATGTTCCAACAAAACTAAAGATATACGCGACACCAGTACCGAGCGCGATAAGGGTAAACATATTGAAGTTTCGCGTTTTCAGAGATACCCAGCCCCTTTCAAAGAAAGGAAATCCTCCCCACAGAACCACTGGCGTTGCCAATAAAAACTGGATGCCTCCATTTATCCAAGCTGGAATCGCATGTTGCACCGGCTGCCCAGGAATCAGATCCGACATGGCTAGAAATAGAAGTGGTATCGTCAGCGGTACACTGACTTTAAGTCTTCGTGTAAAATCAGTGAGCTCGGGATTTTCAACTTCCTCTAAAGACACTTGTTCTGGCTCAAGCGCCATTCCACAAATAGGACAATTGCCGGGTCCTTTTTTTCGAACCTCTGGGTGCATTGGGCAAGTGTAGATGCCGTCAACATCAGCCTTTAGCGCTTCCTCAACCTTAACGGAAAGATACTTCGTCGGGTCGGCTTGAAACTTGTCTTTGCATTTCGGATTGCAGAAATAAAACGTCTCTCCGTTATGCTGGGCGGTCCCGCCTTTTGCCGTCACTGGATCAATCATCATCCCGCAAACTGGGTCCTTCACTAAGGCCGGCGCTTCCGACTTAGCTCCGGAGTGATGATGTCTGTGATGTGAATGATCCATATTATCTGCAATCTAGTTTAGTCTAGGTATGGACGCTAGCCCAATAAACCTCTCGTCCACCTGCCCATAGTTGGAACCTTTATATTCGACGTTAATGAAGTCATTTGTAAAGCGATCGCGCTTAAGCGGGTGACTGCTTAACACAAGCGTCACTCACATCACGATCAATTTACAGTACAAATAATTTTTTTTGATTCCCACAAGTACGCTGATTCGTCGTTTGAAAATAAGGCTCTATATTGAGTTACAAATGATTCATTCGGTGGTGAAATTTGAAGTCTAATAAAACCTCGGGTCTTCGGGAAATAAGTGTCTTCCTGCAAAAGCTCAACTTTGATCCAACCTTCTCCCGCTTTATTCATAAAAGCTTTTCCAAGATGGCTGTAAGTACCTGGCACAGCCCATTCTTCGTTTGCCTGATAGTTTCCGTCTTTATCAATTTTGAGCGTAAAGTGATGCAAAACTTCTCCTTTGGAGGCGTAGCCCCAAGGGGTACAATTTATATCTAACGGAAAAGCAACTTGATTGCTGGCAAAGATAGACTGAGTACATAGGACAGAAAAAAGAAACAATATTGATTTCATAAAGACCCCTCGTTTAATTACCGAAACAGTAGCCTTACCCACAAAAACTTGTCACGACGCTAAACGTTGGTCATAAATAAATGTGGAGCATGAGCCACGCAAAGTCCGTGCTTTCTTTAGAGTAGAATCTTTCTTTCCCTGCAAAAGTCATTATGTCAAAATGGGAATAAGGCAGCCACTGAACACCAATACCGTAGGAATCAAATCGTGAGTTCATATTTGAATCATCAAGGTAAGAGCGGTCAAATTGCACAAATGGCGTAACACCCCTAAACGCCTCGTATCCTGCTCTTGAAAAGGTAGCATAACCTTTTTCAGAACCGGAGGAAGCTTTAATGTTTTTGTCAGATAAGAAAATCTCAGAATTCAAATAGAACTTCTCAGTAAGGCTAATCGTAAAATACGGCCCGACAACGGTCCTATCAAATGTATCTTGTCTCCCCTGATATGCACTAATTCCTAATCTCGAGTTGTTGCTCCACAAGTAGCTAGAATTTAGCGATACTCCCTTGTCCCGAACGACACCGTTTTCCTCTGGGGTTTCAGACACAAGGGTCAAGGAATGGTTGAATGACTCGCCAAGATAGTTCATCTCAAGATTATATGATTCCGAGCCCTGGTCCCACCCAAGTCCTCTTCGGGTGGCGGAAATGTGATCTGGCCCGTTAAGTCCAAAGGAGTGCATGAACTTTCCCACGCGGCCCACGACCTGTTCGGTAAATCGATAGAGTGCATAATGCCTGCGAGAGAAAAATTCTTTTAGATCCTGGGACGCGTCTTTTGCCCTCAAACCAAAAGTTGAGATTACCGCAAACTTCTCAGTGTCAGCACCGATTTCAAGATCCGCCTGCATCGGAATAAACCTAGCCTTTTCAAACGCAGGGGTATTTCTATATGTCTGTACTGCTCGCAAAAAGATCTGAGTCCGTAGCCACGGCGTTTTTGACTCATCTTCCTGGTCAGAAAACAAAAATCCTGATGTCTCAACTGTTCCCCATGTGCTCATGAGTTCTGCGGAAAGAGACCTTCCGTAAGGTGTCAGTACGCCTCCCCCGGAGGGAGAGACGTGGCAAGCCGTGCACGAAAAATATCCGTGCCGCACATTTTCGGGAAATGCGAAGGCCGTGGAAGAAAATAACAAAACGCCTAAACAGAAACTTTTCATTGCTTAACAAGATTTAAATTCATACGGGTTTTTACCGTTACCTCATCTGCCACCTTAATTCCCATGAACTTTGGTTCCTGAATATTAAAAGCGGCAATTGAGATCTTAAATTCTGTTGCTACGCTCGGTGCATCTTTACTCGTATCAACATCAGCCGTGCCAGATACCGGCTTCTCTACTCCGTGCAGAGACAGCTTTCCACTAAAAGGGACATCGGAGTAATTCTTCTTATTGGTTAAAAAATCCTCTGGCAGATCTATTTTATCTATTTCAAGCCAAGCATCAGAGAATTTTGCAGTCTCGAGATACTTTTCTTTCATATCTTTATCTCGACGGTCGATTCCGGTTGTTAAGTCGTTAAGGTTAACTGCAATTCGCCCTTTAATTTGGTTTTTATCTATCTCTAGGTTGCCGCCTAGCTTACCGCCCGTACCATTGATCTTTATGCCGCCAGGTTTTACGACAGCCAAAAATTCTACCTGGGAAGACTGCTGAGCGAGATCGACGCTGACCGCACTCCAAGCCATTGGAACAAAAAGCAGAAGTATTTTAATCATTGCAAATATCCTTTAATTGACTTTAATTTTTCCGCTTGAAGCCTTGTTGCTGCCGTGAATCCCGCAGGTGAAGCTGTACTCTCCGGCCGAATCAAACTTCACGATTTGAGAGTCACGACCGCCACGGTCAGCCATTAAGTCCAGCTCAAGTTCAGTAGAATCAAACTTAAACATTTTGTCGGTCGCGATTAGAACTATCTCAACCGTATGTCCCTCTTGAGCCACGATGTTCATGGGACTGCAGGTTCCGTCAGCCTGCCCTGATATTTCAATAGTGATGTCAGGGATGCGCACTAGCTCTTGAGCCCTTTCATTCTCCAACTGAGTTGCGATATCAAAAGCTGTTTGTCCGTTCAGATTCTTAAGTCGCCGATTAGGTCGCGCCTCTAAAATGTCCGACACAACCCATTCATCGCCATTTGACACTGCCCACATGAGGGGTGTCATCCCCGCATTATCTTGGAAATCAAAATTCGCTTCGGCAGCAATGAACGTCTGGTAGACATCCCGAATCCCAAGCCTCGCAGCTTTAAGTAGAGCAGTTTCGTCTTTGACTGGGTCAACCACATCTACAAACGCGCCCTCCGACACTAATCGATCAACCACTGCCGGAAGGTCAGTTAATATTTGGGGGGCAGGCTCCGGATTCCCGCCGCAATAAGCGTCCATTGCGTATAATAATGGTGTGCAGCCGAAGCTATCTGTAAAGTTGACGTCAGCCCCACAAGCAATTTGGTAATCGACGGCGCGAAGGGTCTCATAGGCTCGCCCCAATCTGAGGATACTGATCAAAGACACGCTTGGGTCGTGTCCACAAGATGGAGCTTTTGGTATCTCTCCGGTGATTTTGCAATCAAGCTGTGAATTTAAAAAATAATCCCCGTGAGTAAAGGAGTTTTTCAAAATCACTCCTTCTTCAATTGAAAAATCAAGCCGAGAAGTTCCACCAAGAGCTGCATACCGCAATACATTTGGTGATGGATAGTACACCTGCGACAGGTTTAGCCCCTGCGTGACTGAGCCCTTAGGACCGATGTATCTAATCTGCCCCTTCTTCTTTTTTGCATCTACTTTCAATTCTACTTTCGTCAGCTTTTCCGAATCAGTATGTCCAGTGCACGTTACGACTTCCGCGTTTGCGCCGAAACTTGCCATCAGAACAATAGCCGGAAATAAAATTACTACTACTTTCATATTCCCCCCCAAAGGGATTCTTATTCTGCACCATTATTAATCCATTCTCGAAAAATCTCGATCACTTCAGGTTTAAGAGCTGTGTAACCTTCCTCTTCAGGTGGCATTCGCTTGTCGTCTTTTCTTTCCAGCGCGATAATGAGCCCCGACTCGTCTGCATTGCCGACCAACACTAATTCAAGAGGGGAATCTAGCAACGCCTCTCGGTCGAGCAAGATCCTCTTCCCTTTCCCCGTGGGATTGTGACAAGTAATACACTTAGGTTCGAAAACGTGCCGCCTTATAGATTCATAGGTCGCGATAAGTGGATCTACCGGAGGGGGCGGCTCTTGGCTTAGCAATGGAGCCCCAAGTTTTATCCAATTCCACAAAAGCCTAGCCTCTTCCTTTGTTAAGGCCCCACGTTTAGGCATAGTTTTTTCAACAAAGACTGAATTCCGAATTTCGGCCAAATGAGTTTTCACAGAAGCGTATGTTTCAAGATTCACTTTCCGGGAAGTGCCGTGGCAGCCAGTGCACTTGGGCTGAAAAATTCGCGAGTCGATGAAGCTGTAGTTCATGAACCTCGACTCCTCACCGGGCTCTAGTTTACCGAGGTTTTTGTCAAATGAATCCGCTGATTCCTTGAGGCGAGTGTAATTGCAGGAAATCAAAATTCCTGCAATCAGACTTAAGCCTAGCGAATAAATCAGCTGCCTCATCACTCGACGAAGGGAGGAACGTCAGGGTCTAATGTTCCATCAAGATTGACATTAATGTTGAGCTTTTTTGCCGACGTCGAAGTGGAAACTTGAACGAGCGCTCCTACTTTTCCGTTCAGACTTCCTTTAATCAATTCTAAATTGGTGAAGCTTGCGAAGTATGGCACTACTTTTGGGTCCGCTCTATTGTCTAAAACATAATGCATGCCATTTTCAACGAGCTCTCCCGCGGTTTTAGGGGCCCAGCCCATGTCGCTCCCCGCAACTCCACCACTCAACACTCTAAAAGAGAGAGGCTTTCCATCATGGTCGAACTTAAGCTCCAGTTGGAGTGGTTGACCCGCCTGGGGCGCTGTTTGTGAAACTATCGCCCGATAGGCAACTGGATCCTGGCCAGCCACCGTTTCAACACTAATTTTTTCGAGTTTCTTTACAAACGAACCATCAATTTTTCCTAACGTCGCTAAGCGGTCAACACGGTGTGCAGATAGCTCAGCGATCTTTGCGGTTGAAATTAATGGATCCACATGCGCATTAGACAATTGCGACCAAATCATTAAGCCGGCTATAACTAATTTGCTTTTCATAAAGTGTTCCCCTTAGGTTTTTGTTCTGGAACGTTAATAAATCATCTTTACTATCTCTTGAATTTTCTCTTCCGATTTAAAAGTATCGTCGCCACTGAAGGCAGATTTCACACAACCTCGCAGATGGGACTTGAAAATTTCAGCTTCGATCGCCCTTAGTGCCGCCGAGGCCGCTCTGAGCTGAGCTATAATTTCAGGACAATATCTTTGGACTGTAATCATCCGCTCAATTCCCTCAACTTGACCTTTAACCCGGCTCAATCTCTTAAGATAAACCGCATGATCAGGGTGGCGAGACGCCCGCTTGCCCTTATTCGACTTTTCTTTTTCTAGCATTCGCTTAGCTCCGTCGGCCCATACGGTAGGGGGGGTATGGCATCCAAGTCAAATTTCATTTTCGCCATTGTAGGCGCTGCCGGCTAACAAGCACTTCCGGCTGTCGACGTAGCCCCTTACTGCAGTTTCTCCGCGCGGAGAAAAGTTTGCGTCATTGCCGTTGATTCATCTGATAGTTTTGTCCGTCGGTTGTGACGTTATTTGGCACGCCATAAACTCCCTGGACATTCTAATATCGCTTACATCAACTGAATAAAACTTGGCCCTTCAGTCCGTAGGTCAGACTATTGCACTTTGCCTGCGTATGCGAGTATTACGCTATCTCATATTTGCCCTCCTCCTTGGCAACTCACCTGCAGTTGCACTGGATTGGCAAGCCTCAGCGAGGGCTCAAGAAGTCACTCCCGTAGCCGTAGTTGCACCTGACCCTGAGGGGTATGATAGTTTCGCCGAATTTCTTTTGAGACATCTCTTTCTGTGGATTGAATCCAACGATCTTACAACCGTTAGAGTCCACCGCCCACCGGGAGACATCGAATCCGACCTAAATATCCGCCGAGTGCTCGCCGAGATCAGAAAGATTTCCTCATGGTCGAGCGCTCGGATTACGCCCTTCAATATTTTTGTCCAATACACGGACCGCGAAAAAACCACTGTCTCTAAAGTATTTTTGAAACAAGATATCCACGGCGACCATCTCGCAATAGATCCCCAAGATTCCCCTGAGAAAGTGGTTATAGAGACGGCTGGTATAGTCTCAGAAGTACTCGCTTCCGGAAGATATCTAATTCAGGGCACCGACTTTACCAAAGCCCAGTCCGACTCCTCTTCAGTCCTAATGGAAAACGAGGCCGGCCGGTCCCTCCGTATCTTTGGGGTCGATGGCGATTTTAGAGACTTCTTGATTGATCATCTGAGAAAGTCGCTAAACTCAATTGGATTTGAGATGCAAGAGGGATATTTTTTTGGCAGTCGAGTAATGACAAGAGATAGAGTTCTCGAATTAGATCCCACCCTCGAGGGCAATCTTCCATTGACGCGCGGGAAACTCGTCAAAAATAAAATTCGCGAGCGAGGTCTCACCAATATTTCTGATTTAGAAATGCTTCTAATAATCAGAGAAATTAAACCGACCAGTGGCAACGCCCAGTCGAAGCTTGTGGATGAAGAAATGCGAATTAGGCAAATCGTTCGCACCCACCTAAATGCGCAGACTCGGCGCTTTCCATTTGGCCTAAAGATTATGATTGACCAAGGAGACCAGCTTCCGGGCTTTAAGCTCATACAGTCGCGATTGGGCAGCCAGGCCGATTGGCTCTTGTCTCCAGAGCAATTTGTTCGATTCTACTTGGATTGCTCAAGCTTACTACAATCCAATTAGAGTTCTTGCAGTGCCCATTGCCCATGGTCAGGACGCGGCACGAGGCGCGTCCAGCGTGTTTGAAGTTAGATTCCCGGCCCTAACCTAGCCACAAGGAGATTAGGAACGATTAGCTTTTAGACTTGATGTAATTGCTCACGGAAGTTGCTGAACCGCAATGCTTATGACCGTTTTTAGATGGATAACTCTTGGTCTTCTGTGTTTCTTTGGATCGTTTGCTCGGGGAAATGAGCTCGCTGTATGTCCCCCGGCCGATACATTAAATCATTACGTGGTAGTGCCTTTCGATCCAGTTGCAGACGGGGGAAGCCCCCGCGATTGGTCTATTCAGGTCTATTACCGAACAATACGCCCATTTGATTCTGCAAAGAAAACTCTGTTGGTTATGGTTGGCGGGCCCGGAGACGAGGAACGAGAGTATGATTCCTTTTTTAAAGATTTAGTTGATGATATCAATATCGTTTTCTTCGACCATCGCGGGACAGGTTGTACGCAGCCACTGTTCTCGTGGCCTGGCAACTACATTGAAGGCGCCTTTTCGATGCGACGAACAGCTGCTGATACCGATTCACTGATCTAAGGTCTAAAGGGCTTGAGGAGAAGGGGCTTCGGCACTACGTTCGCTCATTATAGTCCTGGGGATCTTGGGGGTGGCGGGTCCCCAAAAACCGAGTTCGGCTCGGCGCTTATTTTTTACCCGGAAGTGGACCCTTCGAGTGGGGAACCGGCTTAATGGCGGAAACCCGTATGCTGCTATCTTTTTTTAGATTCGCCAGCTCGGCTTTCGCTTCAGAATGTAAATCGAATGTTCGGGTTTTTAAGCTCCCGGTTTTTTTGTCGCGAATTTCGATTTCGTATTTTTCTTTGGCCATTCTGTTATTTGCGTTTCTTCTTTGGCCGTTGGTAGCCTTTGGCGATCAGCATTTTTTTCTTCTTCGCACGACGCTTAGTATGGTGCTTATTCTTCTTCCGTTTTTTCGCCACAGTAAACTCCAGTGTTATCCGAAAAGATTTGGCGGGGTGGACGGGGCCCCTTTTGGCCTTTTCCTAACTTCCCGCAAGTATTGAATATTCCAGTCCTGTCATAAAGTTAAGCGAATTTGTTAATGCGAGCAAGTGCACCGAAATGAGCGCTCTTAGCCAATCCTGACCCACACCGAACCCACACAAAACAATAGAGCTACTCACAATTACGGCACAAAACAGCCGCCTTCCGAAAAATGTATTTTTTCCGCGCCAGATTCGGGGCTCAGCAAAACCACAAAGCCACTTTTTAGGAGAAGTTCAAAACATTACAATGCCGATGGTTGGTTATTGTCGGCTCACCGCTATGCACGGAGCTCTCTCATACTCAGAAAGAAATCATCCGGACTTTCGAGAGTTCATTATCTGGCCATCCGGAACTGTCGGACTGCCCTTGAAGGCAGACTGGTACATTTTGAAGTTCATTCCCGATTAACTGGGGGCAGGACTGGATCTTTAGACAAGATCCCAAACTTAGAATTGATTTTTTTTAAAAGAGCTTTGAGACATTGACGGGCGCCACGCAACACAGACCAGGCGAGCCACCTCGAGCGCCGCCACCGCTTCTTCTTCGATCATCGGCACCAGCTCATAACTGGCTGCGACGTCATCGCTGATGTTCGGATTTTCGATTGGAAAGCTAACTAATTTGCGGTGAGGAACTTGTATGCGCCTGGTATCTATAGCTTTGGCGTTGCAGCGGTCGTAGAGCTCCCTAAGGTAATGGTCTATGACGACGATCGTTCTTCCGTACGAGCCTGTCCAGATTTCGACCATATACGTTTCATTGTTCATTTTAGGATAGGTCTTTGACACTCGAATGCGTTCCAGTTTTTCCCCTTGTAAACACTCCGTGATAGGTCGAATTTCTGTATGTAGAGGAGTCCATATTTCTTCGACACATCTTTGCGCAAACGCATCTTGGGACAGGATTAACAAAGACAAAACGAGTGCTTTCATAAACATCCTTTGAAAGGAATTAAAATTTAATTGCGTAGTCATCACCAAAAGAAGAAACATTTAGACCATTGAGGTAAACACATGCCATCCGAAGTCCATAGTTCTCTGGGTTCGTCAGCGACGTTTGGACTTGCATCCTTATTTCGCAGGTCGAGAGCCGAAGAAAACTGCTGTGTTCCATGCGCATACCATCGGACCGCCGAAAGTATGAAAGTGTACCGGCAACAAAGGCGGCCTGGAAAGCTTTGAGCACTGCCGACTTAGGATACTGTTGCATGTACGTATGAAGCGTTAATAGCGCAAATCCACTGCAGTCCTTGTCCGTGGCCTCTTTACATTCGAAGAAGTCTTTCCCCAGTAGATCGATGAGACGGAACGAGCTTGGAAGTGCTTGGGTGCGAAGATCGCTACTCACGGCGACCTTCATTCGGTCGGCCGCAGTGGAGAAGTATTTCATGAATTCAAGGAGACGAAGTGTGTCTTTTGGCTTTTCAAGAACAGCCTGAAAGGCCATTTCGGCATCGACCACAGTCTTGTAATCCAACTTGGGGTTTAATATCCAGTAAGCTTCATGAAAAAGGATCGCCATTTGCTCAAGCGGATTCTTGAGAGCGTAAAAACTTGGCAATAGATAGGTTCGACGAGTAACCGTATCCGTGATCGCAAAAAGGTTTAGGTCCCCGCGGTCCCGGTTAACGAGTCTCGCGTATTCATCGAGCAATCGAGCGCGAGTCGTCGCATCAAACCGACTCTCATCTACTTTAAAATACTGCCGCGCCGGAGTCGGAATAATGGCTTGAAGTAACTTCGTTTTAGAGTGGGCCGACATATCTTCCATTGAACTAATAAATGCAATCAAATCGTTGAGCTGCGGCACCTGAAGCTGGTCACTTGCTGGTTGAGGTTCAATGTAGAACCCTGCTGAGTAGAACGTTATGTATTGACCTCCGCGCAACAGGCCACCTGCACCATGACTTTCAGTTCCAGCATGTGCACTGGCACAGATCATTAGGGCCCCTATGAGCCCCATTGCTTTTAGATACAGATTCATTTGGACTTCTCCTTAGCTTTTTTAACATCTAAATTCGACTGTAAAGGGTAAAGGGCGACTTCTAGGTTATAAACCTGTTGGCGTTTGCCATCTTCGAGGACGCTGCAAAGCGCCCGATTGAATTCCTGAATCATCATTCTCGCAACCGGCAAATGCTTTGGATCTATCGCCATAGTCATTGACGTTATACTTCGGGTTTCGATCGGATCATTTTCGAGCGAGTGAATTGCCCTCTCTAGAAGTTGCCTCTGATTTTTCCGCAATGCCGAAGTCGTGATAGACTTATTATCAGTCGTCAGCTGTAAGTTTGACTTTCTAAGAACTCCCTTCTTTTTCTCCAAGAGGCCAAGCTCAAGAAGTCTTTCCACCGCAAGCTTTGCTTGAGCTTCAGAGATGCCAAGAGCCCTCGCGATCCCTCGTGGATTGGAGTCAAAGTTCGATACAAAAGTTAGCTCTAAAATCGCCGTATGGTACCAGTCAGCAATGACACGGTAGAGATCGATGCTCAAATCCTTCGGTTTCGGCCGTAAGGGTTTATATGTTTGAATCATAGAGTTCTGACGTTGCAGGTTTCTAGTTCGTTGCTTCTCGGCGACAGAGGTAAAAAACGCTTCCTCTTGGGTTGGGTTGAGATTCAGGCCATTCACAATGCGCTGACTAAGCTTTTGGGATGGGACCTGTTTGCCATCTAAAATGCGTGAGAGAGTGCCCGCATCAACCTCTATAGCCCGAGCAAAAGCCCGTAAAGAATATTTGTTGTTTCGTTCACAACGACGGGCCAACTCCTCGCGGAGATGATCCTGATATGATTCTCGTGCCTTCATAGGAAAGCCGTATAGCTGCCCGCCTCAAAAGCCGCAACCTAATTTGCAACAAAGCGTTGGAAACTAATTGCAACAGTAAACGGTTCAATTGCCAGCGACTATTTTGAGCAGTAGTCGGAGGTTCTATATGTGGTCGCTAAAGACGGCTGACGGTTGCTACAGGACTCGGGGATAAAAAATTTGAACTATCCAGAACCCAGTTGCCCACTGAAGCGACGCGCTCGTGGCGCCTATTCTATAAATGTTGAAGACTTCATTAGTGCTCTTGGAGCGATTTAAGATCACAATGCCGCCAAATTATCAGCATCAGGAGGACTTAAGTGGCCAAAGAGAGGCTCGCTATGCGCGACACCGCGTCGTGCACGACGCTCGATCAATGTTATCGTCTGCCAATCCAGGCAATAAAAACGCCATCATGGGAGTGAGTTGAGCGCCAACTTTTTCTTTGGTCTCATCGGTATGAAATAAATTAAATCTTTCTCAATTAATAAACAAAGACGCTGACACCTTAAAGCGTACAGCAAGTCTTTTTACGTGATTTAAATTTAAATTGCGCTTACCACTCAAGATATCGCTCACCACCGACTGTGGCCCGATCTCTTCTTCAAGATCAGATTGCTTCAACTGATTCGCTTCCATTAAATAAGTCAAAACTTCTCGAGGCTCTGACTTCTCAAATTTAAAACGCTTGGATTCATAGGCACTGACCAGATCAGAAAGCACACTCAAATATTTTGAGACCTCTGCCGCCTCGCCCGTGCTCGGCTCACCGCTCAAGTAATTCACAAGACGGTCGATCATTTTATTAGCTTGGCGCATTTGCGCATCGCTCTGCACAGGAGTTAACGGAAAGTGCGAGCACAAATCAGTATAGATCTTAGAAACTTTCACGGGCTTAACCTCTTCAAAAATCTGCTTCAGTGCTTTGCTCATTTCTTACTCCTTCCACTTCTTTTTATCGTATTCAGCATGATCCAAAACATGGGTAACGTTCACAAGCTGCAAAATTCCATAGACAACTTTGGCGACGATTCTCGCCTTATTACCACCAACATCGAACACTACTTGCTTACCAACAAAATCCACATTCACGCCAAAAGTACTTTTCACATCAACCGGACTTTTCCAAGCTGCGGCTTCTACGATATTCACCCATCGATTAAGCGCGCTCGCAATTGACGGATGCTTTCTTCTAAAGAAGTCGAGCTTTTCTTTGTTCTGAACCCGCATGATTTAATATAGCAAAATGCGATAATCTTAGCAATTAAAATATCGCATTTTGATATATTTAAGAGTCTCACGTTGAGTCGTTTCGGGAAAAACCTTTAGTGAAATCAGTGGTTTAGATGCAAATTGGCGGGCCTTCGTGATGCGGAACGAACCGTTTCCTCGCCAGAAAAATCAAAGCCGCATCTCGTTGAGATGATTGAATTTATTCACACCGAGCCCTGGAGATCCAAAACTTTCCTCGAAGAAAAATACGTCAAAAATGGCCGACCTATAGCCCAAATTGCTGACGAAATTCTTTCCTCGCGAGCCGCCGTCAGAGACGCTTTGATCGAGTTTGGAATCCAACTGAAGCAGCAAGGAAAGCCTGGGCTCAGACCAGCTCAGGTTCCTTACGGCTACAGAAGATCGGACGGAAGGCTTACGCCCCATCTCGGCGAACAGCGGGTCATTCAGTCGGTACGAAAGATGTCGAAGGATGGGCTTTCTTACCGAAAGATTTGTGACTTTTTGACAAGCGTGAGTGTCCCTACAAAGAATCAGGGAAAGGGTTGGCAGCCGGAGATGATTCGTAGACTTTTGACTCGCAGAGTTCAGTCGCCTCCAGCATTGGCCTGTTTGTAGTAGCTGGGCCAGATCAGCCCCCCCTCAATGCTTCACTTTGTCTCTTTCTGTTCGTTGAACTCACGCTCAAACTCTTCAATGGTTTTTAATATCTGCATCCAATCGGGCGGCTTAGTCCGGTAAAACATAGACTCCATCAGCTCGTAATCTTTTTCTAATCCTTCGATTACACGTGCGAGCGGTGACAACTTTAGTGTTCCCTGGCGGGCAGTTTCATAGCTTGCCCAGCTCGCTGCAAAGTAGATTTCGTTATGCTTTGCAACTCGTTCGAGCAGAGTTAAATCTTTAAGAGCCTCAGTTTTAATCGACGAGTTCAAGAGTTTAAAGAAATCATAGAGATGTCTTGAGCTTCGTGCAGGAAGGGCTTTTCCGTCGGGAAGATGTGCAAGACGATGCAAGATCGTGGCCTTTTCCCAAAAAGTTCTTTCGGCATTTAGTACGCGAATCGTAATTTCATCATCGTGGATTTTTTCGTTAAGTGCTTCTTTCGCATAACTTCGAACTTTTTGTTCGCCCACAGGCCAATGCTCTGAACGCGCGCCCATTTCAATTTTAACGGATGGACGAATGTAGCCACCGGGCTGAGTAATGCCCGGATACTCAAAACTCAGTGATTGTGCATCGGGGTCTGTGCTATCAAGAACGAGTTGCCAACCTTCGGCTGTTCTAAGTTCTTTAGCAATGCTCGCTCGCAAATCTGTCAGCATTTTTCCCTGAACATATTGAACACATGCCGCCGCAAGTTTTTCGAGAATTGCTTTTTGTTTTTTTCTCGATGGGGCGGTCTCGGGAGAATTATTTTTCCCATATCCAAAGAACTCTTTTTCAATAGAAAGGTCGATGTCCTCAGAGAAGCGGTCAATGACACCATAGACTTTAGACAGTGATGTTCCGCCCTTGAAGGTCAAATGCTTTGTAAGGTCAGGAAGTGAAAACAGACGATCTAAAATCCACACGACCCAATAGTCTTTTTCGATGATTTCAAATGGGATACCGGATGCTTCGGCGGCGATCAGAAACAATGATTCACGCTCATCTTTGGCAAGTAGGCAGACTTTCTTCACGGCTTTTTCTCCATAATGTCAAAGATGAGTTTTTTGATCCACACCGGAGCAAACTTGAGATTTTTGCGAAGCTCTTCCCCGGTAGAGGCAGCAAGAAAGTTGCGCACGCGCGCGAGGATCACATCATCAATCTGATTTCTTCCCAAGTTTTTGAGCGCCTGGATAATCAGCCCTTCTCGGGTTCCGGCAGAGGACATCATTTTGTAGGTTGTTTTTTTGAAGATGATTTCCTGATTCCCAATTTTGATCTTTCGAGAAGGTCCATCGGTCAAAAAAACCAGCCTACCCGGTACCTGCTCGGAGAGCCCGGACAAGTTTGCGGCATGAGCCCCGGCAGGCTGGATTCGTACCCCATTTTTTTCGGCGATTGCTTTGGCAACATCGTGTAGATTCGGAGGGACCATCCCGAAGCCATCAAGTTCCTTTGGATAGTCGTAGATCCCTTGAGTGAGACGACGGATCACCTTTTCTCGGTGGAGCAGGGAAAGGACGCGGCGAATGGCGTCGTTGCTTCCCAGACTCTCAAAATCCATGATGGTAAAACACCACCCACGGCCATGTTCGACAATCTTATCTTTAATAGCAATTTCAATACCTTGGCGCATTTAATATCTCCAATCACAAATATAGCAACTTTTTGTGATTATTGGGAGAAAAATCACAAATATAGCGATTTTTTGTGATTTTAGAGATAGCGGTAATTATATGGCTTTTAAAGCACCTTTTTTAGGAATTAACTCCTAAGAATGACCGATTTCATCGAACAGAGATCCGCCTCAATCACAAAAGGTTGCTGCATTAGTGATCACCTGGCTTTTCCATTGCCATCAGTACTTTCACAGATTCTACAGTTTCAAAAACTTCTTCAAGACAAGTCCTCCAACCTACTGTCACTTCTCCGTCATTATAGGCATCGACGGTCGCCAGCTCTTCACAATCGCTTTCAATTTTTTCTTTTAGAAGTTCCACTCAATGCCTTTCTGCCCGGTGCTTTTTGGCCTGACTTTTTTACTGCGACTTTTTTTAGCGCTCGTTTTGCTGACTTGGCTGATTGGCCCCCATCTATCGTGACAGCCGCTTTACCTGGATCGATTTCAATGCCAAACAGGTTCGACAAGTCCTGACCCTCGATAACTTGTGTTTTGGCGTTGCGCTTGGTTGGAACTTTAAGTGTTGCTTTGTTAATGAGATCAAGATGATCAACGTGACGAAGCCTAAACAGCAATTCAGGCTCCTCATCAAGCCTTGCGCCAACACCATAAAGTACCGCCGCCACATGCTTGCACATATCAGCCCAGTCAGGGCATGAACAACCGAGCGAAATTTCTTTCGGCTGTGGAAATAAACCTTTTTGCTTATCTGTGATCGCTTTCATGACGCCGGAAGAGAGCTTGCCTTGAAGTAGCTCTATGACTGAATCAATTTGGCCTGAGCAATCACTTAAGACCTGTTGCCACTTTTTACTTTCAACTGCCTTAATATCAATTTTAACTTTATAAAGCGATGACCCTTGCACCAGAGCTTCGATCTTGCCCTTTTCAATGCTTAGATGAATGACGGAGCCGTTTCGTACATAGGTACGGCCACGAGGAAGTCGATTTTCGTAGTCACTGAATGATTCGAGGTGATCACACCAAGACTTGCCCCAAAAGGTTTTTGCAATGGTTCGACCATTGATTCTAATCGGCGTTACTTTTTCGCCTTTTTTAGACATTTTTGCGGCAGCCTTTTCAGCCTTCCGCCGTCTTTCGGCAACCGACACATAAGGTCGATAGTCATGGTACATAAAACCCTCCCTCACAGATCTGCCTTAACGAAACATTTCACGAATCATTGACAGCTGAATTAATATCAAGCGTAACAATTTTTAGCAATTCTTCATTACCTAGCTCGGTCAACAATGTCGCATCGCCCTCATTCAAAAGCTCGTGAGACATGGATTGTTTTGATTCGATAAGGGCATCGATTTTTTCCTCAAGAGTGCCTTTGCAGATAAACTTATGAACTAGCACATTCTTTTTTTGTCCGATTCGAAAGGCTCTGTCTGTGGCCTGATTTTCAACAGCTGGATTCCACCATCGATCAAAGTGAATGACATGCGATGCTGCAGTCAAATTGAGCCCCGTACCGCCAGCCTTGAGCGAAAGTACAAAGTACGGAGGCCCGTCATCACGTTGAAACTGCTCAACCATCTCTGAACGTTTTTTGATTGCGGTCTCGCCGTGAAGTACAAGCCCGGCTTTCCCAAATATACCCTTTAAAAAAGCATCAAGTGGCTCAGTCATTTCTTTGAACTGAGTAAATATAAGAACTTTATCCTGCTTGTCTGCAATGACTTCGCAAATTTCTCTGAGGCGTTGAAATTTGCCACTATCAGCTTCAAGGAATCGGCCATCTTTCACGAATTGAGAAGGGTGATTACAAATCTGCTTAAAGCGCATAAGGTAAGAAAGAATAACTCCGCGCCTCTTGATTCCTTCGATTTCCTCGATCTCTCGAGCCAGAGTCTCAACTGACTTTTGATAAAGGACTGCTTGCCCTTTTGAAAGCTGACAATAAGATTTCATTTCTGTTTTTTCAGGCAGATCTTGAATCACTTTTTTATCTGTCTTAAGTCTTCGCAGAATATAGGGACTGACTAATTTATTAAGCGGAGCATAGGCACTTTCACCACTTTTTGACTTTCGCTTCATAAAAGACTCAAAAACTTTAGACGAACCCAAAAGTCCCGGTGAAACAAAATCAAATAAAGACCACAAATCAGAGAGATGATTTTCGACAGGGGTTCCAGTCAAAGCCAGGCGATGCTCAGCCTTCATAGATTTTAAGGCCTTAGTTTGCTTTGCTCCCGGATTTTTAATGGCCTGGGCCTCATCAGCAACAATCACACCCCATTCAGACTTTGCTGCCCAATCAAGCTTGGAGATTGAACCATAGGTCGTAATAATAAGATCAAAGTCCTCATTCTTTGGTTTTTGGTAGCCATCACCGGAGGGATGCGCAATCCAAAATTTAAGTGAGGGCGCAAATTTTTTAAGCTCACCCTTCCAGTTGCCGATTAGAGAAGCTGGTACAACAAGCAGATTTTGAGATGCAGTCAGAGACGCACCAGCCGCCAAATGCCGCTTTAAAAGGAATAAAGCTAAAACTTGAATGGTTTTGCCCAGCCCCATGTCATCAGCTAGAACGCCGCCCAATCGCAATTGATTCAGACGATACAACCACGCAACACCTTGCTTTTGATAAGGCCTAAGATTCGCATGAAGATTTGATTTCAATGTTTGCTCAAGCTTGCGATCAACTTCTGGACTTTGAATTTGATCTAGGATTTGAGTCAGCCACTGGCCTGAAACTACGCGAACAAAAGATTGCTCACCTACTACTCCTGCCTCACCAATTCCGCTATCAACACCCGATAGAAGCCTCATGGCCTCCCCGAAACTTAACCCCTCACCAACTGACCGTGATGCAGCTTTCCATTTCGCAAGAATATCGCCCAGCTTTTCTTTATCAACTTCGATCCATTGGCCCTTAAAAAAGATGAGATTTTCGTTTGATTGAAGAAGATCATGAATTTCTTTTTGGTTCAGTTCCTGGTCGCCCAGTACGACCGACATAGAGAAATCGACAAGCGCATTTAAACCCATCTGAATTGGCATTTTATCGCCGAGCTTTACCGAGACCTGCGGGCGAGTGGGTTGCTTTGGTTTCCACCAGTTAGGAACACGAACTGCTATTCCTGCTTTTTCAAAAACTGGAATACCTTTTAGAAAGCTGTGCGCTTCTTTAGCGGTCCAAGCGAGAGTTTGATAGATGTCACCGGAGTCAGCCAATTCTTTAATAAAGGAACTTTCCTGAGAAGCCTTATGAATTGGCGAAAGAAGTCGTAAAAAAATACTCTTTTGCTTGCTGTTTGCATACTCCTCTAAAGCACGATTGAGGGGAACGTGTTGAGTGTTTCCATCTTTTGATATTTGGTGGGCGTAGGTTGCTAAAAATGCAAAAGGTGTTTCAATAGAATTTTTATTTTCTGCAAGATGAAAGCAGACTCGCCCCAGTAAATTCAGCGAAAAGTGGCGGCCAGCAAAGTAATCCGAAATATTTTTGCCCGAATTTAAAATTTCAATTTGTAGGCTTGATCCGATGTCCTCCCACAATAAGGTCAGTGTTTCCTCATTGACGTACTCGGCGCCTTTCATCGGCGGAGCCATGATAAGAAATCGACTTAAGTCGTCGGGATGTAAATCTATTTTGACGGGATCATTTTTCAAGTCGCGTTTTTCAAGATTCGCAGTAGCCGTGAATAATGACAGATAGAGCCTAGCAAAATCTTTCCAGTAGGCAAACGCTGAGTCTTCCGTAATGGCATCCGTGGCGGCATCAAGATAAAGCAGTCCACAACCAGAGCTTTGCTGAAAACTCTTTTTTAATTCACCATACTTTCCTGATTCCGCCGCCTCGATAAAAAGCCTATTGCCGGGAGAAAGTACGATGGTCGGCATTTCATCCAAATTTTTGTCAGCCATCGCAATTCAGTACATTACAATGTTTTATCGGACAACATCTCACTCATCGTGGCGACCATCTACCATAGAACCGCTACCATGTCGGATATCCTGCAAAGTGAAATCTCCTCCGGCTCTTATAGCTCTTCCAAGTTCTCTGGAGACTTGAGTGTCCCATCCAAACGCTGATGTTTTCGAACAGCTGCTGCTTAGAGAGCATTAAATCAGGAAAGCCTTTCCGACCACCATAGGTGGTGGTTCCTTTGCCAAAGTGCTTATTCATTGTTTTCATCTGTTAGGCGCCAATTAAATATGGATGGATTTCGTTTTTGCCGCCAATTAAAAACGGCATGAAATTACTCGGACAATGTCTTATTTTGAGGCGCTCGT